>JBFFMO010000686.1:0-3247 GCA_041554035.1 Allomicrovenator sp.
AACCAATCACGTTCCAGCCCGTGATGATGTCGGGGTCGATTTTGTTCAACCACGCCTGAAAGCCCCTAATCACGGCCGCTTCGCCATCACACGAAATGAAATGCTGCGAAACCAAATCCGGCCGATCCACCCACACCTGGGATTCTTGCCCACAAATCCCTGCAATCGAGAGCACGCGGCCATCGAGCCCTTCCGTCTCGATGTCGAAGCTCAACATACGCAAAACGTGTGGGTCTTCGCCTTTTCGCAAGGTTGGATTTAGCCATTCCCACACGCCATCGACGCGGCGTGGCTCGCCAATAATCTGCATCGTGCCGGTGATAAACCGTTCCATCAGGTATCGATCACTTGGCGAAATATCAGCTTCAAGTGGGGTGTAGCTCGACTCGCGAAGAAGGCGTTCTCGCTCTTCGACAAGTGCGCTTTGGGTCGGAAAATACAAAGCATCGACGGGACGCCCCTCCATCGATTCGAGCTCCAATTCACGACGAGTCGCCCCTGACGTAACGACGTCACGCTCCACAAAAAACACGGCCGGTTCATTGTCGAAAATTATTCGGCCTGCGCCCTCGTCTAGGCGCACCCAATACTCAAGGTAAAGCCGCCCCTGACGCTCGTACCATCGTTTTGTAAGAAGTGTTGCGTTCACGACCCGACTCTACCCCGCTACCCGGCACGGAGCGAGTCAGGGAGAGCATCTTTGAAATGAAGGTGGGACAACATTACGTTTCAGAGGCATACTTCGCCTTTCAAAAACGAAGGAACGACCATGAAACGACTTGCCCTGCCCCTCGCTCTTTTCTGCTTAGCCGGCTGCGACAGCAAACCAGCAACCGAGACCAAGATCGACATCCCTGAGGTCAAAAAAGAGGTCAACGACGGAGTCAAAGATGTCCTCAATAAACGTGCGCCCAAGTGGGTGATTGACTACTCCGGAGACGCGAAGGGCACGATCCAAGGCGGCATCATGACCGCCGTTTCATTATCTTCGGCAACCAAAGTTGGTGGCGCGGCGATGGCCAAGGACATGAAGGGGAAAGCGCCCGAAGGCTTCATGCTCACCATTCTGACCGTCAATTCGCCTCCTACTGCGACCATGGCGATGACCCTGCCGGACGGTACCAAATGCACGGACGCCAAGGAGTCGACCATAAACATCATCGACAAAGAATCGAAGACGTTTAAGGCCGAGGCAACGGGCAACCTGAATTGTGGAGAAAAGAAGATCAGCTACACCGCGAAGATGAACAAGAAGCCTTGAACAAGTCATCGAACGGGAGTCCGGGAAGAACTAGCCCTTGGCCGAATACGCAACGATTCGTGGGTCGGCCAGATAGGCGTCGGTGAGCGCGTTCATATGTGGGTAAGGAGCCAGGTGGTCGACGGTGATGCCGTCCAAATTTCCGCTACGAATCGCCAACACCTGCTGTGCAAGAACTAGGTCTGCGATCGACATCGTTGCGCCCTGTACAAAAGGCCCACCGGACCGAGCGATGAGCTCCTCGGCATGCCGGAAAACAACCTTCATCGGACCGTCTGCAAACGCGGCACGAAGTTCCAATTTCTTGACCGGATCGCGCTCGTGAAAGCTGGGGGTGAGCAGGTTTGCAAGCGTGTCATTGAACGTGTCAAGAACGCTGTCCACAGCCAACGCCTCAAGGGCGTCGGTCGGGTAAAGGCCGGTATCACCCAGACGTGCTGCATATCGAAGCATCGCCGCCGTCTGAGGAAATTTGGCGCCGTCGACCTCCAACACAGGAACGCTTCCAAGCGGAAGAGCACCCTCGGCCTTAAGACCCATGAATTCCTGAAAATTCAGGCGGTGGTCCTCAAATGGGACTCCTGCCATGAAGAGTGCGATACGGACGGGCTCGGCACGGCCTGCAGCATTGAAATAGGTCAACTTAAGGTTTGGCATCGAAGTGGCTCCCACACAAAATGGATGGACGGCATGTCAATCCGTGCGCAGACCTTAGATGCGAGTGCGCAGCTACGCAACGTGTGTTCGCCGGAGTGCTTGCGACTCTGTGACACCGACCACGCGCGGAAATCAGCCGAGTTCACGAGCGATGGATTCGGAAAGCACTTTCGGTGCATCGCGCGAAAGTAGTCCGCCATGCCCGCCAATCAGCTTTTCGAATTTCAGACTCGCGAGGCGCTCAAAATCGGCCCGTAACGACCCGCCTGCTGGAGTCTGCTTCTTGCGCCAAGGAGGCCCGATTTGGGCAGACTTCTGAAATCCCATGAACCGAGTCGCAACCCGCGCCAACGGCGAGAAGAACTCGCTCGGCGCCCAGTGCTGAACGCTATCGCAGGTCATCAGAAGGCCACCTTCTCGCTCCAGTAAAATCGCGGCCTCGGGCAAATTCGTGTCTTTGAACATGAACACGCGGGCAGGCGAAAACGGTAGTTCTGCATCTTCAGAAAGCACCTGTATCGGCCCCTTACTCGACGTAATACTGGAGTCCACGACCCAGTGCGTGGCCCGAAAAGTGTCGAGGTAATAAGCGTCATCCATGCCATGGAAGCCGATTTTCATCACATGCGCGATTTTGCCCAATGCCTTCAGGGCTTCTTCGCCCTGGGCATCCAGTCTCACGCTGTTGATCAAGGTCAGCTCGCCTTCGTGGCGCACCACGACCATGTTGCGCGGGAGTCGAAGCAGTGGCTTAAGCATCACGGAACCGGTCACGAACCAGACGTCTTCCATGATCGGGATCAGCGGGCCATGTGGGGTCGCTGCGGGGTAATTTTCGGTCATGATTTCCTCTCGAATTAAACAGATATGGCAGATTGAGCCACCGGTGCTCGCTAAAGGCAATGATACTTAACGCCAAGACTGCAGAGCCTGGCCGCCAGTTCGCGAACTTTTTCAGGACCGTTCGGTCCGCGCCCTGCCGAAGAATAAAACGCCATCAATGACTCGCACATCCCCGTCTTTCCTTGCTCGCAGAGACGTTCGGCGATCGGGACAACCGATTCGCCGCCCGGATTCTTGAGAGCCTGCCTGACGTACGCCACGCAAGCCTCATCGTCACCCTGGTCGCATTTCTGGGCGAGCCCTGGTGCCACCTCCGCTGCCGCCTCGCTTGAGCCGGCGCCGTATTTGCGGCATGCGGCATCATCGCCGGCCGCGCACGCATCCCGCACCACAGCTTGCGAAAACTCTTCATGCTGAATATTCATCCCCCCAGCCGACCGCGTATCGAGGAGCAAAGCAAGGTTGCAGGCCACGACGTCCGTCCCA
>JBFFMO010000687.1:0-3242 GCA_041554035.1 Allomicrovenator sp.
AACGGGTTTTCGTTTGATTTTCGGAATCCATGACTCGGGTTCCGGTGACGACTTTGGTCGCTCAGTGACAAATAGTGTCACTCACCTTCGTTCAGGATAATAGGGGTTGGAGTACTGTTGGTTTGAATCACCGTCGTCTCCACACCACCGGCCGTGAGTTGCTGGCGCACACTGACCGCATACCCTTGCCGAGTGAGGTCGGCGCCGACGCCGGAGCAAATGTCACACGTTCCGCCAGCATCCCATGCGTCAATTTCAATGACCACGTCACTTGGAACAACGGTTGTGAAGTCCAGTAGATTTTGGAACTTGTTCTCGTTACCCGAAAACGTGATTTGAGTTCCGTCGCCCGGGTAATAGAGATTATTTCTCGATCGATATCTCTCCTGTCCGGAACCCACGTCCAGAGCGAGTTGTGACAGGCGCTGGATCTTGCCGGTCTTGATGTAGCGTCCGTAGGCAATTGAGGCGATCGATGCCAAAATACCGATGATTGCGACGACGATCATCAATTCAACAAGGGTCACGCCCCTGTTCGACGTCTTTTTATGTATTGGGTTCAAGTCGGACTCCTGAGAGAAAGTGTATGCAGTCAGAGACAGAAAGTATGCAATCAACAGACCGTGCGAATTCGGCACGCGTTATCAACTTAGGTTTGTTCTCTGGCGTTCTGGGAGGCATTTGCCTTTTGATTGTGGAGTTCTTCGACACGGGAATCAACCCACTAACGTCGTTCACCTTGGCTTGGGCGATTCTCTTTGGTTTGGTCGCTGGCATTATTGCTGGGTTTATCGGTCTTTTGACGTTTGCGTTTCCTCGTGTTTCGAAAGCGGCGTGGGGTCGCGAAGACGGGAGTCCGTGGTTCACGCTTGTGTGGGGTGGCGGTGTTCTTGTCGTGGCTTCGTTGGTGCTTCCTCCAATCGTCGGTCTTCTGTCACAAACGAAGTACGCGCCCAGCCTGGGCCCAGTCCCGGCAACACTGATTGCATTGGTGTTGATTTGGGGCACGCAACGATTAGTGCGTCATTTCTTCCCCGTGTTAGGTCTACGATTGTCGTGGTCGTTGCCCGTGGTCTGTGTGTTGTTCACGAGATTGTTCTTCGAGGTTGTGCGACCTCTCGCACCGGCAACCAGTTTTCCCGTCGTTTTCGCGCTGCTCGTTGTTTACAGCCTCGCGGTCATGCAAACGCTTCGAGGCATGGGGGGAGCCACGGCGGTCGGCGGATTTTCGCTCTTGGCGGGAGTTATTGCCTTCATCCATCTTATGTTTTGGGATGGGAAAGAGCCGTCCACTGCTTTTCTAGCTACCACAGGGCCTGTCAGTGCCTCTTTCGCCCAGGGCTGGGTTCGTCTCTCCGATCTTGATGGTGACGGGTTTTCGTATGTGGGAAATGCAGATTGCGCGCCTTTTGACGCCGCAGTGCATGCGTTGGCCATTGAAATGGTGGGCAATGCAGTCGACGAGAATTGTAGTGGAGCAGATCTCGCGAAGTTCAACACGCCCACTCCGCCTGTCATTTCATCAACCGTTCACCCCAAGAATGTGTTTTTTGTCTCGATCGATACGTTGCGGTTTGATGCGGTTGGACTCACGGTGAAAGGGAAGTCGCTGACTCCCAATATCGACCGCTTTTCAGAGCACGGCATTCGCTACCTGCGCGCCTACTCTCCCAGCACCTATACCAATGAGGCAATGCCCTCGATCATGTCTTCGGAATATCCTCAGAGGTGGCATTCCAAGCTGACATACTATGGGCAAGAGCCGACGCTGGCGCAAATCCTCCAGAAAGAGGGCTACCAGACCGAAGCGGTAATAGCGTTCCCATGGCTGCATGATGGCGCTGTTCTAGGGTTTGACTACGTCGACAACGAACTGGGTTGGGTGACCAAGCACGGGGCGGAAAATGGAGGCGTTGTCGTCGATCGGATTCTGAATCGAATTGATGTGTTGCCCGCCAAATCCCTAACTTTCGGATGGCTGCATATTTTTGAGCCGCATGCCCCCAATGTGGGTGGATTGCATGACGATTGGCTCGGAAATGATGCTCGAGGACGATATCTGCAAGATGTGAATGAGGCGGATGCCGCGTTTGGTAAGTTCATCGATGGGCTGGTCACGCGTGGACTTCTGGAGTCGAGTGTCGTCGTGTTGTTCGCCGACCACGGTGAGGCCTTGGGTGAGCACAATATCGCGACACATCTGTGGGCGAGCTGGAATTCGATTGTGCATGTGCCTCTTGTTGTAATGGCGCCGGGATATGCTCCTGCACAAATATCGGACGTCGTGTCGACTCTGGACATCGTTCCCACTGTAGCTTCACTTGTTGTGGGCAAAATACAGGGAGCAAGAGATGGCAACCAACTTCCGCCATTTGCTTCAGTTGAGTCCGGGCCCGCTTTTGTCGTCGCAGATTCGCGCGAGGCGACTCCGATTACTCGTGCAATGATTCAGGGGGATTTTAAAGTGATGTGGGATATACCATCACACGCTTGGCTGCTCTTTGACGTCGTGGCTGACCCGAATGAAAAGCACCCCCTGGACGATCCGGAGCGTCTTTCTCAGATGCGGACAGCTCTTCTCAATTGGTGGGGCGCTACGAACAACGACGTCTTGATCAAGCGAAAGGCCGATTTGTGGGAATCGCGTGAACTCGTCTATCCCATCGAATTCAAAGGCGACGTCGGAAACATGCTGGAGCTAAAGAGGCGCTAGTCGATGATCGCTTCGGAAGAGTCGTCGTCGTCGTCACTCAAGCCGAGCTTCTTGAGTCGGTAGCGAAACGATCGAAACGAGATCCCTAACATTTTGGCAGCCTCGGTTTTTACGCCTTTGGCACGCTCGAGCGCCTGCAGGATCAAGCGAGATTCAATTTCCCCAAGCATTTCATCCAGATCGACGCCAGCTGGGTCAAGGTCCAAAGATTGGGCCGAAGAGTGGCTCGCGCTGGCAACCACGAGCGCTGGTAAGACTTCGGTTGAAACCATATTCGAAGTCTCGAGCGTGACGGCGCGTTCCATGATGTTCTGTAACTCGCGGACATTTCCCGGATAGGCGTAGTCCAGAAGTAGCTTGAGCGCGTCGGAGCTGATGCCTTCAACGGGATTTCCAATCTCTTCTGCATATTGCCTCAGGAAATGTTCCAGAAGGAGTTTGATGTCACCCACACGGGCACGAAGCGGGGGAATCTCAATTGGGATGATGCTGAGGCGGTAGAAGAGGTCTTCGCGAAATCGACCTTCTT
>JBFFMO010000688.1:0-3242 GCA_041554035.1 Allomicrovenator sp.
CGGTCAGGGAGCCGAAAACGATCACCTTGCTCCCCGGCAGCAGTTCAGTCAGATGCCGGCGCAAGTCTTCGCGCACCCGCATTCGCAGGACTTCCCGGGCGCGGGTCCGCAGAGCTACCGCCGCAAACAGCGTGCCGTCGTTAGCAACGGCTAGTTGGGCCGGCCGAGTAACCGCCTTGGCCCGGGCCGGGAAATGGCTCGGTTTGGGAGCCAGCGGATCGGACCGTCCGCCGGCAGCATTCGCTTGTGATCGGTGCCAAACCGGACTCAGATTCGGCGCTGCATTTCGCGATCGCGCCTGCGCAAGCACCGACACTCACGGTTCAAAGTCCGGCCAACCAAAGCGAACGAGGTTCCCATGAGCCGATCGCGATCATCGGTGTGGGTGCCGTGATGCCGGGCGCACTGAATGCGCCGCAATTCTGGGAAAATATCAAAGGTGGCGTCTCGTCGATTTCGGATGTTCCGCCCGAGCGGTGGAATACCGAGTTTTTCTTCTCAGACGACCGTGAAGCTCCCGACAAGACCTACTCGAAAATTGGCGGTTGGATTACGGGTTACGAATTCGATCGAAAGCAATTTCGGATGCCACCAAGTGTGATCGACAAGATCGACCATACACAGCTGGTATGCCTGACCTCGGTGCGTGAGGCGCTGGCCGACGCCGGATACATGGAGCGTGAATTCGATCGTGACCGCTGTGCGGTGATCCTCGGCAACTCCCTTGGCGGAGACCTCCGAGACCAAACCACGTTGCGAGTCCATTACGCTGAAATCGAGTCTCAGATTAAGGCATCGTTGATTGCCGGGGGCAAGTTGTCGCCCGCCGAGATCGACGTTGCGCTGACCGCTGCCGAATTCGCAGTCAAATCGACTCTGGGCGAAGTGAACGAAGATTCCATGCCTGGAGAGCTCGCCAATGTGATTGCCGGGCGAGTGGCTTCCGCATTCGATCTTCGCGGTCCAAATTTTGTTGTCGATGCCGCGTGTGCGTCTTCGCTTGCAGCGATTGAAACCTCAGTCCGCGGCCTTCGCAGCGGCCAATTCGACATGGTCGTGACGGGCGGTTCTGACCGAACGATGGGCCCTGCCTCGTTTGTGAAATTCTCGAAAATTGGCGCCTTGAGTCCTGACGGTTCACGTCCTTTCGACGCTGACGCCAACGGCTTTGTGATGGGTGAAGGGGCCGGAATTCTGGTCCTGAAACGACTCGACGATGCTCAACGCGACGGCGACCGTGTCTACGCTGTGATCCGCGGCGTCGGTGGTTCCAGCGACGGTAAAGGCAAAGGCATCACGGCCCCCAATCCCAAGGGCCAGGTTCGTGCGATGCAACGCGCCTGGGACGACGCAGGCCTTTCGCCTCGAAGCGCAACGCTGATCGAGGCCCATGGGACCTCGACGCCGGTGGGTGACCCGACCGAAGTCGCATCCTTGCATACCGTCATGAACGAATCCCCCGGCGACTACGCCGGAGACGTGCGCCTTGGCAGCGTCAAATCGATGATCGGACACCTTAAGTCAGCCGCCGGCGCTGCGGGCATGATCAAGGTCGCCTTCGCACTGCGCGACGGCGTTCTTCCGCCCACCATCAACGTGACCCGCCCCAATCCAGAGCTCGCACTCGACGGCTCGCGCATTCGAATCCAGACCCAAACCGAGCCATGGTTGATGCAAGACAATCAACCGCGCCGTGCCGGCGTCAGCGCATTCGGATTTGGCGGCACCAATTTTCATATTGTGATGGAAGAGTACCTTCCCAACAAAAACCGCTCGACCACCACAACGCCATTGCCTCAAGCGACTCCAATGATTGAATCTTCGCCCGTTATTTCCGCAGGGGTCCTCGCCCTTTCAGCATCGTCACCGCAAGAATTGGTGGTCGCGGCAACGAGACTCTCGGACGACATCAAACAACGCGGGATTGAATCCGCGAGTCCACACATGTTGCGGGCAGGTCGTCGCTCACCCATTGGGCAATACCGAATCGCCATTGCGTTCGGCGATACCAACGACTTGAGCGACAAGCTCGTCAAGGCCATGAGCGCTCTGGAAACCCAACGCGGCTGGAAGGTGCTCGCCAATCAGGGAATCCTGTATTCGGAACGCCGTGTGGGCGGTCTCCTCGCTATGTTGTCGCCAGGACAAGGCTCGCAATACCTCGGAATGGGTGCCGAACTGGCTCGCCTCTTTCCAGTGGTCCGCCAGACCTTGAACGAAGCCGATGCTGTCATGCAGCCGATCCTTGGGAAACGCCTCTCAGACCTCATCGCGCCAGATCTCTCGACAAAGAGCGAACACGAAGCGTTTGTGGAGCTCAGCCAGACTGAAGTGACCCAACCCGCCGTGTTGGCGATCGACGTGGCCATCGCACGCCTCTTGGAGACGTTTGGCGTACGCGCCGACATGGTCGCCGGGCATAGCCTGGGCGAGTATGGCGCCTGTGTTGCGGCTGGAGTGATGTCGTTTGAAGACGCGCTGCTGACGGTTGCCGCACGGGGCACCGAGATGGCCAAAGCGACTCCCATGAACGGCGATTGCGGAATCATGGCAGGCATCCCCGCCCCGCTGGACGTCGTCGAAAAAGTGCTCGCCGAGACCGAAGGTTACGTCGTTTGCGCCAACAAGAATTGCCCCGGACAAACGATCATCGCCGGTTTGACTGAGCCGACACTGGCAGCGATGAAGCGCTTCGAAGAGCTTGGGTATCAGGTTGTTCAATTGCCTGTGAGCCACGCCTTCCATTCAAAGGTCGTCGCAGCGGCCTCGGGCCCTCTGCGCAACCATTTGGCGACCGTCAAAATCGACGTGCCTCGCCTCCCCATTTTGACCAACGTCACGGGCGACCTCTATCCAAGCCAACCCGGTTCGGAAGAAGCCATCCGCGACTTGTTGGCGCAACAGGTTGCAGCTCCGGTCGAATTCATTGAAATGATCGAGAGGATGTATGAATTGGGAACCCGCACTTTCGTGGAAGTCGGCCCCAAACGCGCTCAGCAGGCTTTTGTGCAAGCGATCCTCGGCGACCGCGAACATGTCGCGATGTTCACCAACCATCCAAAGAAGGGAGAAATCGCGTCGTTCCTTGAAGCGCTGGCCCAACTCTGGGTTTCAGGCGCTATGGATCAGGCCGAAGTGCACGTCGACGTCGAAACACCACTCGCAGCGATGAGCTCCAACCGCCCGCGCGCTTCACGTGAAGACGTCGTTGAGCGCATGATCGCCATCCTGTGTGACAAAAC
>JBFFMO010000689.1:0-3232 GCA_041554035.1 Allomicrovenator sp.
CGGTGGCAAGTTGGAAAACATCTCAGGTTGAAAGCTTGATTCGATGATTCGGGCCGGTTTTTTAGAATCTTCCATGTTCCATTTGGATCACAAAACCGGTTGCTCGTCACCTACTTTTGCGACAGCCTCATCCTGCCCGCAGCGATTCGCCCAAGTAGCGAGCAATGGCAGCGACGGAAAGCCCCTCAACATTCAGATTTCACCGCATCACGCTTGAAGTCTCGGGTAAACGTCTCATTTTCCCCACTTTCAACGACACGATGGACCTCCGAGGACAGCACTAAGCGCTGGGTGATGCGCGGACGTCACAAAAGCCTGTGGGCGTTCCCTCGACAAGCGATGCCGTTGCGTTCCAGGGCCGGTTGGGGGAACATCCAACCTTGAATTCTTAATTGGACGGTTCCAGTTGCTACTGATGAGACAAATCAGTCGAATAGTCTGCTTGAGCGTGGTGTTTTTTTCAGTGGTTCTCATGAGCTGCGGAGGCGACGAGCCATCCTCGTCGCCTCCGCAGCTTGATCCATTTACCCCTGAGGAAGACGTCGGCGCTCCATACCTTCAACCACACCCGGATAAGGGGCGGCTGGGAAGTGCCTTATTCTGTGATACCTGGCGTGAGTCCCTTGCCGACGAGATATCATCACCAGCCCCATGGGGCTTACCTCGATCAAGCATCGTTTCCGAGAATGTTAATGGTTTTTTTGCGGCGCAATATCCCATCGACGGGATCAACTATTATCCGTGTGTTCTAGCTGATATTTTCGCCGAGATTCCACTTCATGTCGAAGTTCTGCGAGAGGCGTACTTTGGGCTTGCTCCGGAAGCTCAGCTTGCCCGGTCTGAGCTCGCGCAATTCTTGGCGTTTCTCTACGAGGAGGAATTAACGGTTCCGCTGCTCCTCGATATCGCCGTTCAGCCCGTCCCGGAGTTTAGCGACGAATACGTGGAGATCGTGGGGCGAGGGCCAATTATGCAGAAAGAGGGTGTTGTACGCGACACGGCTGTGTTGGGGATTAGTAACAGTGCTCCACATCAAGGTGACCGTCAGGTTTGGCTCGACGCACTGTTTGAAGTGGTAGCCCGCAGCGAGATGCGTGGTGTTGCACTGGTTGCCACATGGCAGCTTAAACAACGCGGTGTCACTCGCACCGAGTTCGAAGAGCGAATGCGATCGCGGCTCAGTGAGCAGGATTTTTCCTACCTCCTCGAACATGGATGGTGACATCAGAGGCCGCAGCATCCGGAGTGCCGATTGCTCAAACGCGACGGCACCACGACTTTGGTTGGTGCGCCGGCTTCGCCTCATCCCTCACCTCAAGTATTCGCCCTGATCATGAAGCGCCGCAGCCTCGCCGGTTCGTTGATTGGCGGCATTCCTGAGACGCAGGAGATGCTCGATTTCTGCGCCGAACACGGCATCGTTTCCGACATCGAGATGATTCAGGCCGACGAGATCAATAAAGCCTACGAGCGTATGCTCAAAGGTGATGTGAAGTACCGATTTGTCATCGACTGCGCCAGCCTGGCCGAATAGCGGTAAACAGTTGGTCGGTTTTCAGCCCGACTGGCGCTCTGATTGGTTCGTAGTGCTGCGCCTGATGAAGGCTACTCTTTCCCACGAGAACGAAAAGCCAGCCGCCACCAGTCGATTTACCGAACGATTCAGCACTAAGCAAAAAAGCCGGCGTTCCGAACACGGAAGAAATTGGCCTTCTCCTCAATGTCGACATCTATTTCGTTGCCACTAACTGGTCTTTAGTGAAAATCCGGACAACCTTCACTAATTAGGTCAGCTAGAATTGACCACCCGCGTCTACCATTAATAGTTTCTGGGAATTGAACCTCGTCACACGGGAGGGTTTGATTCCTAATTTTGGACAGATAAATACCCGCCGCCTTTTCAAACTCTCCATCTCCAACAACATGCTCCTTCCCAAAGCCTGGCGAGAAATTGTCGCGCTTAGATGTTCCAATCAGGTAGGCACCCTCGTCGCCTTTGGGCACAAATAGGATCGAATCCTGATCAAAACGCTTTCCCAGTGTCATTAGGTCTCGTTTAAGATTCCCGGTATCTTGAACATCAGCAACAAAGAATGACGGCTCCACAACCTCCTGTTCATCACTTCCGCCATTGTTCTCGATGTAATTCCCCTGAACCCGTGTGACTGAGTATTGTTTGCTTTTTAGATATGCTTGGATATCCCGGTTATTATCCTTGTTGGCGGAAGCGGTATTATCGTGCCGATATCCTGAGATCGCCCCACACTCATGGTTTTGAGTATGGCTCCATATATTTGAAAGCGAGCTTTCCATAATGGTGTCAATATTTTCGATTATGGTTGTCATATACTCACTCCTGCTAGTGTGCAGATTCGACGAATCTGTTCTGGGTATCACGTCTCTTCTTTTTGACTTTCGTCGATACGATGACCTCCGTAGGTTTCCTCCTCATACTAACAGGCTCATCGCCAAAAAACCGCGTGATGTGAAGTATCGATTTGTCATCGACTGCGCGAGCCTGGCCGAATAGCCGGTACGTCGTCGCGTAGTAAACAAAACCATGCGTTGGTAAGGTAGTGCGATGATCGAACTAAGCCAACAGCCTTACCGTGAGTACGTCGAGCTCCTTCGGGAACTGCGTCAGGATGAAGCCATTCGTGATTGGATGGCCTTCGACAAGGTCGTTGCCGATGGTCGCGGCACACACGACGCGAACCAGCAGGAGCGCGCCCGCGTCGCGTACGTGCTGCACCTTGACCCAAGCGACGACCTCGACCTCGTCCGATTTCTGCTGGACCAAGAGATTGCCGCACGGCGCGCGGACAGCTTCCAAGGTGCGGGCGACGTGCTGACGATGTTGTCGCTGCGGCTGCTCGAGCTAAGCGATGGGGACCCCGACGATATCTGGCGCTTTTGGTCGGCGAAATGTGCGAATTTCGACACCCTCGCCGGTGGCTACGACATCGAGTTCGTGTTCGCTCAACGACCGCTGGATGAAGTTCGGCAGGTCGTGCAAACACGCGGGACCAAAAAAAACGTCGAATTCTTCGACAAATACGACGCCGTTGCTGTCGTGTCCGAGTTGCCGAAGTGGCGCGCTCGGCTGACCAGGAACTACCCGAAGACCCTGGCGGACTTCACGCATCACCACGCAGCCGATTACGCCGAGCTTTTTGGTGACACCGGAGCGTACGAACACCACAGCTTGCAGCTCGTCGAGACCTCTCAAGAC
>JBFFMO010000690.1:0-3231 GCA_041554035.1 Allomicrovenator sp.
ACGGCTTGGCCGGTTTCGGTGATGTTGAGCTCGAAACGAATCTGCCGCTCAACTTGCACCGCGGTCTTGGCGTTAAGGATGCCTCCATCGGTGAGGTCAAACGCCCCGCGGAAGTTGGCTACCCAGGTCTTTGTGAATTCGTCAAAGACGAGCTCTGCTGCCAGTTCTTCGGGCGAGGCATCGTTTCGGCTTGGCGAAAACACTGAGTTGTCTTGAAGTGGCAACACCACCCATGCCGATTCGGCTTCGGAGAGCGCGGCGCCATCGGGGGTTGTGACGATTTCGAATTCGATGGGCACACCGGTCGACCCAAACGTCTGCATTCGGACACTACCCGAGTACCGACCGCTCGCGGACTGTTCTGGAACGAGTGCGATGGTCAACGACCCCACTGCTGAGACCAATTCGACACGGACCGATTTGGGTTGCGCAGAGTCTGGAGACGCGGAGCCAACCTCGAGGTCAAAGACCACTGCCTCACCCGTCGCACGCATGCGGCGAACGACGTTGGCAGGGCCGTCGGAATCACTGCGGCGCAAGATATAAGCAACGCCAGTGGTTGGCGCAGCCGCGTTCAATGGAAGCGTGACGGTCACCTTGGACTGTCCGGGCACGACGTAGAAGACCGTTTCTGGAGTGCCCTTGATACGCAAGCCCGGCAGCACATCTGGGGCAGCTTCTTGAGTGCCCGCGCCTTCGAGTGGCTGCGCTGTCGTGGCGGCACCCGTGACGCATTGGCCGAGCGTATTGCAGGTTTCCCCAGTCCCACACTCAGTGTTGTCGCTGCATTCCGATGCACAAGAGCCCTGAAAGCAGTAACTTCCAAGCGCACAATCGATGTCGAGTGCACAGGCGTTGATGGAGTCAACGGCCAACGGGGTGGGAGTCGCCGCTGCGGCACCAGCGGGGTCTTCAAGAACGAGCGGGGTCGACGAGGGTTGGTCGTCTCCACAGGCGCTCAAAATCAATCCGACGCATAAACCTAGTACTTTCACCTTCGGGTGCATTCTTTCTCCAAGCTTTTGGGATGTCCCGCATTGTCGTGAACCACAGCAACGGGACAAGTAGCTGATTGGCAGGAAAAAATTGCCAATCACTGCCAAATGGCAGGTTTTGCGCGAAGGGGGGCTATTGTAGGTTTTCATCCTGAAAAATCGGTCACGTGAGCGTTTATGACCAAGCACCCTTCCGATGCAGTGTGGAAGAAAGTGGCTAAATTGTGGGGAGAGTTGGCCGGTCACGCCGTTAACGCTCCCGATATTGCCCACCAACACTTGTTGCGGCGGCTTTGCGAGGTGACTGGCGCACAAGATGCGTCCACCGTCATCATGTCGAATTCTGCGCCGCATACCTCCCGCAAACCGGGTCCCTTCTTGGGTTGGAGACCGGCCCAAGTGATTCTTATGGCTGGTGGTGCTCAAGAGCAGACTTCGCCCTATGAGCCAAATTGGGGCGCCGATATTGGTGAAGGGTTAAACGCTGTGATGAGTTCACGCCATCGGAGTGGTGGTCACGGAAATGCCGTTTATTTCCGACAAGATCTGATTGGCGATGCCGCATGGGTCGACACGCCGTTTTCCAGCCTGTTTCGCTATCACCGTATCGTTGACCGGCTCGTTGCTGTTTTCGCACTCTCTGACGACGTCGAAATCTTGTTTTGCCTTGACCGTATTGAGCCGCAAGATCTTTTTGTTGTTGGGGATGACGAGGTTCTGAAAGCCGTACTTGGCGGTTTAGGGCCGCTCTGTCTTCGGCTTGCGATGAGCTACGGCATACTCAGCTCTCATACCCCACTGACGCCGCGCGAGCGCGAGACGTTTTTGCATCTTCTTGATTCCAAGAGCGAAAAAGAAATCGCTTTTGCGATGGGGCTCACGCCACGTTCAGCACATCAGAATGTTGTGGCCGTGTTTCGAAAGCTTCTCGTCAAGAGCCGAGCCGAACTCATGGTGATGTGGATGACGACAGAGTTTGGGCATGTCGACGTTTCCCAAGAACTTGGAATCGCCGAGACTTCGGTCAGTGACGATTCAGACGAGCCGTTTGGCATGGTTTGAGGCGTTTTCTTAGATCTGCACATAAAATCCACATCCCGTTCAGACTTGTTCCATATTGATTTGTAACGATGAATTCATGGAGGTTAGCCATGAATCAAATCGCAACAACGATCGTGAATGTGGGGCATCTGGCAGCGCGACTGGGGACGCTGGCCGCATTGGTGTTGACCACGGTCTCGTTTTTGGACTTCTGGGTCTACGGTGAACAGGCCGCCTCCCTGCGGCCCTACTACGCCGCCGCGACTTTGGCTGCCGTGATTTGGTTCGCGATTTTCCGGCGGCCGAAATGGGGCGCCTTAAGTCTATTGCTGGTGGCGATTGGCTTCTTAGGTCTTCAGCATGGCTCAGGGATCGAGGATAATACCTACCGATATTGTTTCGATGCAGATCATGGTGAGAGTCCGTTTTGCCCCACAGGAAACGGCGAGCACTCTCTGCGTGTGTTGACGATCAATGCGTATATCGGGAGTCGCGACCAGACCGGCCTGGCTCGGTTGGCCCACGATACACGCGCCGATCTCGTGTTGATCACCGAGCTCGACCAGCCGCTCGCCGATAGCCTGCGCACGAGCTATCCCTACGTTCACACCACAGACTTGAAGGATGTCTACGGGATGGGTGTGTTCTCGAAATACCCGCTGACCGATGTCGAGATTCAGATCGAAAAAGTCTTCGACTCACCCAGAATTCATGCGGTCGTTCAGGCTCCCGACGGTCCAACGAATCTGATTTTGGTTCATCCGCTTCCCCCAGGTACGCAGGAGGCGATGAAGGCTCGAAATGACCTGATCCGTTATACCGCGTCGATGATGGCGGACTCCGACCTTCCGATGATTGTCGCGGGGGACTTTAACACCACCACGTGGTCACGCCATCTGCAGCCTTTGATGAAGGTCGCCAAACGCGCCGATTCGGGCGGAACCTGGCCATCACACCTGCCGTTGCGTATCCCTATCGACCATGTGTTTTTCAACGGATTTACGCCGAAGGGCGTCTTCGAATTCACCGAAGATTATGGAACCGACCATGTTCCGTTTTTGACGGTTTTGCAGCGATAACAGGCGCTCACCGCTCACCGCTCACCGCTCACCGCTCACCGCTCACCGCTCACCGCTCACCGCTCACCGCTCACCGCTCACCGCTCACCGCTCACCGCTCACCGCTCACCGCTCAC
>JBFFMO010000691.1:0-3214 GCA_041554035.1 Allomicrovenator sp.
ACCCGACAACCCGAAACCCGAAACCCGAAACCCGAACCCCGACGACCGACTATCGAGCACAGTTGGCGCGATCCGCACTTCTGATCGTCAAGACTTCATCAAAGGCCGGGGCCGCTTCGTCGCATGAAATCTGCCCATCACCGTCGGCGTCCAAATCGATTGCACCACCGGCGCCGTCGACCCGAACCATTCGAAATCGGCTATGGGCATCGTTCGAAATCACCGGTGGAGCGATGCCACAAAGAGGTTCAGTCGAGCCGTACACCTTGATGTCGGTCAGATTGATGCTCGAACCTTCGACGGCATTGGGTGTGACAAAGAGGCCGTCGTAGCGAATGATCTGGCGTTGCCCCTGGTAGCGCCGGCAGGTGCTGTTTTCGATCTCGAACGTGACACCCGGTTGGTCGTCATTATCGCTGTCGATCACGCGTGGGTCGGTGGCTTCGGTCGGCAATACGTCATCCAGTGGGTTTTCAAGGTCGAGCCCCCATAATGCCAGCTCGGTCGATGACGAATAGGAGCCGCCGACACGCAGGCTTGATGCGTATCCGCGATCGACGTCGATGAACGCGATCGACTCACGAACGGCCTCGGGAATGATGACCTTCAAACCCAAGATTGGACTAAGATCCACTCGGCAGAGCCTTCTGGTTTCTTGCATGACACGGTCAGTTTCCTGGATTTCGACGACGTACCATGCGTGGGTGAGCTGTTCGTCGTTGATCACGCAGGTGCTGCCTTCGTGCAACATCAACCACGTCCCAGCCATCGTTCCCGCGCCCGGTCCTTCGCCAAGCCCGGCATCGATCGTCGAGCCAACGTCCGCGCCCATGTCGTCAAATGTCTGATCCTGCCAGGTCGAATCTTGACGCTCGACCGTGCAACCCCCAAGCAAAATGGCGATGAACAGGTACCTCAAAACGTCACCTCACCGCCCAAAGCACCAATCCAGCCACCGGATGTGTAGCCGGGGAACCCAGGATTGCCGGTCTGAAGGCCCTGCGCCTCCGGGAAGGGTTGACCCGTGCGTGGATTGATCAAGGAGTCCGAGACTTCGTCGCAGATCTTGGTTGCCGAGTCCGAACACGCTTGAGCAGTGCCGTCCTTGTTGACCGTGTTTTCGAGCAAAACCTGAAATTGCAGGAACCACGAAAACTCAAAACCTTGGCCGGCAAATTCGACTTGATGAGCCGAGCCCACCGAGGCCAGCGCGCGGTCATTATCGACGTAATTCGTGCGTCCTGATTGCTCAGGGATGGGTGTCGGATCAAAGCCCAGCCCCACTCTGAGGTGATCTTCTTTGCTGTAATCGTACTCAAGGCCAAGGCGGGTTTGCAGCACGTCGTTAAAATTGGTGCGTTGGCTATGGCTGTCGCGATAATCCGACCACAAGACCCATCGTGCGTCGGCAGCAATCTGGTAGGAACCGACATTCCACGCAAAACCCAGAGCCAGGGACCCCGGTGAGTATTTGGGCGTCCAATCAAGGGTTTGTCGCGGCTCTTCTGCGTCGTCAGACACGCCGTTCACCTGAAGTCGATTTTCCCCCGAAATCCGGAACGACACTGGCCCGCGATACGAGACTCCAACTTTCATGTCGTACGGCAGGAGCACTTGAAGCCCTGCCAATAAACCCCAGCGGTTCTCGGTGCGAACATCAAGATTGATGTCGATATTCTCCTGGTCCGTCGGGTCTTGCAGATAAACATCTGTGCCAACATTTGCGCCCGTCAGGAAGGTCCCACCGATGCCAAATGACGCCCATTCGGTCAGGCGATAGGCGATGGCGAGTTCGGCGTCGAAGCGCTGAGGATTGGCGTCGATGAGTTCGAATCGAAGCTTGTTCGAAAACACGCGCTCACGCTCGTCGTTGTAACGCGCCGTCATGTTCAAGAGTTCGGTCGTGGGCAAAAACGCGATGAAACCCAGCCGAAGCCGCTTGGTGCCAAGCGAAGTCACACCGCCAAACGTCAAGCCGTAGATGGGCTCGAGGCCATCGGTGTCTTGTCGGGCGTTGATCTCGGCTCCGGTTGGAGTCGGCGAATTCGCCACGTCGAGCTCTGGAATATCGTAGCCGGATGGCCGATCCATCAGCACAATTTGAGCGCTATTATAGGTCGCAAACCCACCGACCGTCAGGCCAACGTCGGCTCCTGCGAGCGCGCCCGGATTATAATAGATGGCCCATGGGCCCGTGGCGTTGGCCACCTGAGCGCCCATGGCCGAACCACGCGCACCCGCACCATATAAATCAAAGGGACCAGCGCTCGCCCGTACGGGCCATAACGAAGCGACTCCTAGGAGCAGCGCATATGCGTAGGGTTCGTATCTCAATTGCCTGCCGTATTTGGAACCATGCCTACCGAGAGTGTGACGTGATCGAGCGGTTCAAGACCGTGGACTTCGACCTCTGGGTTTTGCAACTTAACCCAGGTCACATCGGCCTCGCCTTTAAGAACCAAGGCATCGGAGAGCAGGCTCGGAATCAGTGCCACGAAGGCTTCAAAAAGCCCTTCGGCTCGTTTGTCGTCCAGGTCTGCCGAAGGCTCGGCATCAAGGTCCGCTTGCAAATCGGTCGTGAAAGAAATCTTGATTTCGACGCCGTCGACGGCAATCCCGATGCCCAGATCCAGATAGAACGCGAACGTGGCGACCTTGATCGCCTCAGAACCCACAGGGCGAAGCTCAACATCGATCAGGAACTCACCAAGCTTGAGGCCCAGTCTATTATCCTCGCCAAAGCTCATGATGGGTGGCAGGAGCGGTCGCAACCGAACAAACGCGGGCGTTCCGGGAGGCGCGAGTCCTGATATCGAGGGATCCAGCACCAGACCCAACGAGTCGGAAGTCAGCGAAAATGGAAGCTCGATGCCGTTGAAATCGTTGCCAGTGAGCTCCTGATGAAGAAGGCCAGAACGCCAAAGTCCGTGCATCAATCGATCGAGCCCGTTCGCGTTGGCGGTAAAGAGCAAGTCGTTGGTGGATGAAGGCCCGTTGGGGTTTCCTGTCACAGGAGCATAGGCGCCGGGAACGTCGCGCACGGCGGGGAATTTCTCTTCGGGCATCGTTACATCCAACGAAACCAGAATGCCGTCGG
This sequence comes from Allomicrovenator sp., assembly GCA_041554035.1. Taxonomy (GTDB): domain Bacteria; phylum Myxococcota_A; class Bradymonadia; order Bradymonadales; family Bradymonadaceae; genus JBFFMO01. The sequence continues at coordinate 3,098 of JBFFMO010000691.1, forward strand.
GCAGGATGTCGATTTTTCGGAATTTGACCTGAAAGGTCAGGGTCCGGCCCAAAAGCTCAACTTTGCGGGTCAAAACGTCTGGATCCAAAAGCTCCTCGAAGAGGCGTTCGCTCAGGA
>JBFFMO010000692.1:0-3211 GCA_041554035.1 Allomicrovenator sp.
CTCCGGATTTAAGACCGACTTCGCCCAAGTAATTGATTCGGTGTTGTGGCGCATATTGATCGATAAAATCTATCAGCCTAAGATCCTCGGCGGTACCACCAGACGAAACGTAAACGGCAGCCACGCTTTCGCACCTCGCAGTTTCTCGTAAAAACTTAGCCCACATCGCGATGTCGGCCCTGGGCTCAGGAATGAGCCCAAACGACGTACGCAACGACTCGGTTTCGTCGTTTGCAAAGGCCCCGACGTTCGTAAACAGACCGACTAATAAAACAGAGTCGGTGCTGAAGTATTTTTGTGCTTCGACGGCGGTTTGAGTGTCCAACGTCAAAATGACAGATGCGCCTCTTTGTTTGGCAACGTCAAACGCAGCGCGCATGCTTTCCAGGTCGTTCCCAGCTGCCAGTTGGACGACCTCAATTCCCCGACCTTCGAATTCCGAGAACCTAGGCAAAACATCCGCGATGGCGGTTGCAATTGCCGCATGTTGAACCTGCGAGGCGGCAACCGTCGTTCCTGAAAGGGGGTTATTGATGACCGCAATCAGCGCGTCTTTTGGGACGCAGATATTCTCAGTGCAAGCGTCAAAAACACCACAAGCACTCAGCGCGGTTTCCGCTGTGCAGTACCGTGCGTCTTCGCTGACCCAACAATCCGCGCCCGACGCACACGAAACATCATCACCGGCAAACAGATTACACCCCGAGCAATGCAGGGCGGCAAGGACCGCAAGCATTCCAACCCGCCAGCCCATCACAGGTCACCGCCATTTACTTCTGCAAAAGCCGCGCGCATTTCTGCGTGAACGTATGTGGCCAGCTGGGTTCTCCCGCCGCCCGATTCAACCCGGTAAATTTCCATGATTTCGTCGATCGTACTCGAACGTCCGTCACCGCCAAAAACCAAGTCACTGGAGAGTCCAAGATAGTGGATATCACGCCCTCTCTCGAGCGGAGCAATGCAGGATTCAAGGCGTGCCTTCAGGTCCACACCGACCCCGCAGGCAACGTGCCGGTCACTGTTTTCGCTGATCGACACAAAGCTCTCGCGGAGTTGTTGCCGAGTGAAATCCGGTCCAATTCGCAACTCCGTGCGAATCAACGCCAATGCCGACAAGATCGTTTGATCGGCGGCCCGCGTAAACCGCTCGTCCAGTCCATCTAATGCGGCCGGCGACCGAACCAAGCATGTGTCGGACTCGAAATCGTCGCACCTGACATTCGCCCAACTCCCGTAATCATCCTTGATCTCGGCAATCAGGTCCTGCCCCGCCGTCCCCGACACCGAGTATTGGGGAATCAATGTTCCCTCAAACTCACTTTCGACGCCCAGATCCTTAAGTTGCCCGTAAAGCGTGTCTTGAGCCCCTCCCAATAAGACGATCCACCGCACCCTTGGCGCGTCGTGAGTCTGTTTCCAAGCCGCATAGCCAGCGATCATCAGACCGACATCTTTGGTCGTGAGGTTGATGACGACACAGTCTACGTTTTTTGCGGCAGCCTCTGCGTAAATTTGGTCGCGTTCAAGCTCTACGCTGCCTTCGACTCTATGTCGCATCACCCAACTCAAACCCGCGTATCGCGTAAATTGGTCCTCGACGATTTCGCCGACAAAATCTCGTCCTTCCTGGTTTCGCTCAACATGCGCGAGCCGTCGGCAAGCGGGCAGCCCATCATTGGGCGCACTCCAGAGACTCAAAAACTGAGACCAAGTGGCAAAGTCTGCACGCGGTGCGGGCACCAAACCAAACGCGTACCGATTCCACGGTTGCTCGTTCTCCTCGAAATCGAAGGTATTGGTGTAGTGAGCAAGAATCAATGTTTGCGAGCCCAGGTAGGCCGACTGAATCGACGTCGCTGCAGCTGTTGTCATCACAAAGGACGTAGCGAGGCTCGGGGACACCTGGTTCCTGAGCTCTTTTGCGGTGATTTCAGGGTCGATAACACGACGCTCGATCACGATCGGTCGGCTCAAGATTCCTCGTTCAGCCACAATCTTGGCAACAACCCCACCGGCGTACTCAACAAACCCTGCCGTAGCCACCGAAGTCTCGGTATCGCTACTTCTCCCAAGGACCAACCAGTTATACTGAGTATCAATGCAAAGCCCTTCTTCAGTACAGAGCTGGCCGACCATGCAGTCGGTGAGTTCCGTTTCCTTGCTGCACACGGCGGTGCCTTCCTCTACGCGGCAAATCTGCAGCTCCGGTTCGCACGCCCACCCCAACGGACAATCGGCAGACGACGAACACGAATCATCGGAGTTCAACGCGTTGCAGGATGCCGCCAGAACCACGAACAAAATCACCAGGAGACGTGCCATTCCACTGTCCCTCCGTCTGGGGAAACGGCCACCGAAGGCCCATCCTCGTCGTCAGAGAAATACCATAAAATGAGCCCACTCCCGACAAGGCCAATCGAAGCCGCATAGGTACCGACCAATACGATTTTCGTGGTGTCGATTCGGTCCTGAAGATCGACAAGCTCCGAGGATGCTGTAGGCCGTTGGCGCAGTCGGTCCAATTGTTCCATCGACGGCCCCAACCAGAAACCATCTACAAAAACGCTGCCTACGAGCAGTGCTCCGCCAGCCGCCATCAACGTAGGAGGAAGCCAGGGTGTAGTCGGTCTCACCACTTCTCGTGTCACCACAGTTGGCTCGGGTTCCAGCTCAAACGAAACAGCGACGATTTCAATCGGCTTCACGACAACCGTTTTGGACTCTGTCGCTTTGCCCAACACGGCCGTGACCTCGTAAGTGCCCGCAGGAAGTTTCACGGACTCACCACACAACATCGACGGCCGGTCTTGAATCTCGATCTGTGTTCCACCGGTTCGGCACGTTGTGATGATTTCTCCCGGGCAGGCTTGCTCAAGCTCGGCCAGCGCCATGCCCACGCGTTCACTCATCGGCTCGTCGGCTCGTTCGTATTCAGGAGCGTCGTTCGCCAACAAATACGCCATGCGCGCGTCCACACAACGCCCTCGCTTAAAATGCGCACGACCCATGCTGTAATAGAACAAATCAAAAGGCTGAATCAGTGTGGCGGCTTGCAGGTAATCGATCGACTGGTCGAATTGGTCCAGACGATAAGCCTTAAAGGCTTGGTCATAGAGCTCGCGCTGCGTGGCTGTAGGTTTTAGCGGATCAGCAGCCAGTGCAGGAGCGCCGCTCAAGCACACCGCCAAGAGTCCCATTACCACCAGTCTCA
>JBFFMO010000693.1:0-3211 GCA_041554035.1 Allomicrovenator sp.
GGGGCCCATCATTTCGAGCAAGTCCACAGTCACAGCAGTCAACCAACCATTCCCGCGCGCCCAGAAGGTCGATTGCGGATAGTGGTTGGGCACCTCGCACCAGGCGTGGCGGGACAGGCCGGTGAACGGATCGACCAGTTTCATGCCTTCAAGCGCCCATTCATTGCCCGAAACCACCAGCCGTGAATTATCCGGACTCCAGGTCGAAAAATTCCAATACGCTGACGTCGCCGACACCGCATATTCTGTGGGCGGAGGGCTTCCAGCCAAGTCTTGAGTCAGGTCGAAAACTGAGCCAGCGTTGTACCCACCACCGAGTCTTCCAGCCATGTACCGACCGTCATTCGACACCGTATGGCAACCGATGCATTGCTCCCCATTCGGGCTAAGCGGCGGGGTCGGCATAAATTCTTCGCGGACACCTGTTCCATCATTAATTCGAACAATTCGGCCGGCCTCGATATCCCAATAGTAGACCGAGCCCGATAGAGCCGCGTCCGCAAATCGCATCGAAACCGGAGGCGTCGTAATCACTTCCTGCGTCGCGGCTTCCCACCTGTCCACTTCGATCAGCAGATTCGCGTCTGGATTGGTCTGCGCCAACGCGCGCCACATCAGCTGGTCAACGAGCCAGTGATTGCCCAGCGTTCCATCGTGTTTCAGATACGCGTTCACATGGATATCGTCCTTGGACAGGCGTACACGAAACACATCTTCGGCCACCCCCTTGAGCCACTGAATATCGGCCGGATACACATTTTGTGGCATCACGGCGCCTTCCAGCGGATAGACGATTTCGGCCGAGCGCAAAGGATCGGTGGCACCCGCCGCCGCAAAGAGGTTCGCAGCATCCGCCGGGGCATTCGGCCCCATGAATGTGCGCTCAAGCGTAACCCTCAAATTCGTGGTCACAGGGGGCAGGCTTCCATCGGATAGTTTGGCGGTCACAAGGGTCGGTCCACCCACCAGCCCCGTTCCAACAAACGCTCCATCACGCTCGCCAATTCGTCCCAGCCGAAGGTCGTCGATCGACCACTCCACAAGTCCGCTATAAGTCGACGTCGTCCCGTTCTCCAATGTCGCTCTCAACAGAAACTCCTGTTGGACCTCGGCCCCATCCACTGAATTCAACGTCACATCGGCTGGCTCGATCGCCACGGAAACCACCCGATATTGATCGTTTCCACCATCGGTCGTTCCGGTATCCCGCCCGCTATCGCCGGTCGTGCCAATATCCTGCCCGGTATCGGTCTTGCCATTATTCGTCGCACCGCCAGCGGTATCATCACTGCACGCGCCAAGCGTGAGCGCCAGAGATAGAAACAGATAGTTGAACGACTTAAGGGTTTGACGTGACATGGAGACCTCGGTGGATAGGCACGGGTGTATTCTGCCTGAACACGCATCAGATTGCACCTGGGCTACGCGAGCCTCCTACCAGCTGCGACCGGCGCACGTATGCAGGCATCCTGCCTGCTGCGACCTCGATTGGTCCGCCAAGCTCCAGCCTGGCACTGCGGCCTGCGCCCCGACCTCCCGAAACCCGACCTCCCGAAACCCGAAACCCGAAACCCGACCTCCCGAAACCCGACCACCCGAAACCCGACCTCCCGAAACCCGACCACCCGAAACCCGACCACCCGAAACCCGAAACCCGACCACCCGAAACCCGAAACCCGACCACCCGAAACCCGACCACCCGAAACCCGACCTCCCGAAACCCGACCACCCGAAACCCGACCACCGCGGCCCCCCAGATTGACACCCGACCCGATTCGTTCAAAGTTGAGTCATTCACCCAGCCAAGGGAATCGAATTGGACGAAATCGCAAAGATGGTCGCGGAATTAGAGGCCCTGCTCGCGGCCCTACCCGGCACCAATAATCTCATCAAGGAGCTCGAAGAATTGAGACATTTATTGCTGGAACAACGTGCTCCGCGATTTGCCCTGGTCGGCCGACGTGGCAGTGGAAAATCGTCGCTGATTAACGCGATATTTGGCCAAAAAGTTGCTGAAGTCGGGCATGTCAAAGCCAAGACAGGTCGCGGAAAATGGTGGGCCTATTCCGGGGACTTGGGCAGCATCGATATCCTGGACACACGCGGGCTGCAGGAAGGTGGAAAACCTGACGAAGAAGACGACGCCGAAGACCCGCTAGAGTCGATTCTACGCGCCCGCGAAGAAAAAAAACCGGACGCGGTTTTGTTCCTGGTCAAAGCCAAAGAAGTCGACTCCGCCATCGACGGCGACATCGATGCACTCGTGGAATTGCGCAATAAAGCCAAAGGCCCCATGCCCATCGTCGGCATCGTGACCCATGCCGACGAGCTGGAACCCAAAAACGTCAGGCTCCATGACGAAGCCAACGAAGACCCGGCTGAGATTCGCGAAAAAGAAGCCCGAGTCCAAGACGCGATAAAACATATCGAAGATAAAATACGCTCACGCCCAGAATTAAAAGACGATTTTGTCGCCGTCGTTGGCGTCAGCTCGTACATGTCCTGGCGACCAGATGGCTCACTTCGCGCCGACGAAAGATGGAAAATCAACGCGCTGCTCGAGTATTTGATTCAAGAATTACCCGACCAAGCTCAGGTCATGTTCGCGCGCCTTTCGCGCGTTCGAAACGTGCAACGACGCATCGCGATGCGGCTCACCCAGCTCATCTCCGGCCTCACGGCTGCCGTTGCCGCCGCCCCCATCCCCGTGGCCGACCTTGCCCCAATAACTGCGCTTCAAATCTCGTCAATTTCGGGAATCGCCTATATTTCGGGTCGAGAAATGTCGACCAAAACGGCCATGGAATTCCTGGGCGCCATCGGCATTAATGTCGGTGCCGGATTCGCTTTTCGCGAGGCTGCACGCGCGCTCGTAAAATTGATTCCCGGGTTTGGCAGTGTGGTTTCTTCCGCCGTGGCTGGGGCCGCAACCTATGCCCTCGGCAAAGCTGCCATCGCGTACTTTATCGAAGAAAAATCGGCCGAAGACGCCAAAGATGTCTTCGAAACCGAGAACAAAACCTAGCCGCCCCGGCCGCCGCAGATCCAACCAGGCCTCGGCACGTTCAAACTCGACACATCATAACAGTGACACATTCATCCCATGAATATCCGACTCATACTCCCCGCCATTCTTGTCCTTATGGGCTGCTCGACCTCCGCCACAAAGCGGCTGAACCTGCCCGAACTGCCCGTGGTTGAGCATGTCGAC
>JBFFMO010000694.1:0-3202 GCA_041554035.1 Allomicrovenator sp.
ACTCACAACTTCACCATCGAGTACAATCGCCCAGTCTTGTACTTCGGAAAGCTCCGAAGCGGCAAGGCGATCGACCATCGTTGTCGCGACGGACAGGGTCACATAGGCCATGCCCCCGGAACTCTTACGAACTCTGACTTTCTTAAAATCGACGGACCCACCAATGGGCTGCCCCAAGGTGTAGGAACGCCATCCAGTGGAGTCAGGTCCGACGACAAATACAAAGTCGGGGGTCTTGATTCGAGCAATCGTCTTTTCAAGGGCGGTGCGATCGCTGGACCAAATAAATTCTGGCTGTGGATTTTCCCCACGGAACTCAACGGATTTCGGCAAATCACTCACCAGACTCATCCAATTGAACCCATAGGTATAGACGGGGCGAACCTCGACATTACCCGGAGAAAGCAAGAGCCCACGATACCAATCCAATGCCTCTTTCGCGCGAAATTCCACCTCAAGATCGCCCGAAGGCAAAACTTTGATCACGGCATCATTCACGTGCGCAGCATCGAGCCGAAGCGCCAGACGCTCCTTCGCAATATCAGCCATTCGACCACGTCTTTCGATCGACGGTCCAAGACTCTCTCGCAAAGGATCCCCGAGTGTGAGCGTCCACTTGACTGGCTCGACGGCGAGCAAGAGTGGCGACCACATGGCGGCCACGACAAGAAGTGTGAACGCCAGAATTCGGGGATTCGAAAAAGTCATATCGTTACCGACTCACATAATCGATGAAGTCGATCTTGGTCAGAATGCTGAGCAGCTTTCCGTGATCGACAACAAAGACGGTTTTATTTTGTTTGAAAAACTGTCCAACGATATTCACCGGGTAGATCGGCTCGACGATGGCAAAATTGGCCTCGGCGAGTTCGTCCACAGGGTCATTACCGTGTCCCTTAGCAAGCAAGTGGTTCAACACGTCGTTTTCAGCAACGACGCCCACCACGCGGTCACCGTCCATGACTGGCAGCTGGCTGATGCCATGCAATTTCATCATTTCGATGACGTCCTGGACCTTCTGTCCGAGCCGTGTCGCGATGACTTTGCGCTTGGTTGCGCCCACGGCGACCATCATGTCGGCCACGGTCCCGTGACCAAGATCGGTGTCCATGAAGCCGTTCTCGCGCATCCACTCGTCGTCGAAAATTTTCGACATGTAGCGTGAGAACGAGTCGCACATGATCACGACCATGTTGATCGGCTTATCGATGCGTTCCGCATATTTGATGGCTCCACAGAGGGCGCCACCCGACGAACCGCCGGCTAGAATGCCTTCCTCACGAACCAACCTGCGTGTGTACTGGAAACATTCCCTATCGCTGACACGAACGACCTCGTCGACAACGTCGAAGTCCATCGTGGAGGGCAGGAAATCTTCGCCAAAACCTTCCACCGTGTAGGTGTGGGCTTCGGTCATTTTGCCAGTCTTAAAGTAGTCGTAATAAATCGAACCGATAGGATCGATGCCGATGATCTTGACCTCAGGCTTCACGCTCTTGAGGTAACGACCCACACCAGTGATGGTGCCACCGGTTCCCATCGACGAAACAAACGCGTCGATTTCGCCGTCGGTTTGTTCCCAAAGCTCGGGGCCCGTGGAATTCACGTGCGCACGAGGGTTCGAGGGGTTGTGATACTGGTTGGCAAGAAACGCGTTTGGCGTTTCGATCGAAAGGCGTTCGGCCACCTGATAATAGGAGCGAGGGTCATCAGGCTCGACGGCTGTGGGACAAACCACAACCTTGGCGCCCACGGCGCGAAGCGAGAGGACCTTCTCTGAACTCATCTTATCGGGCATCACGAAAATGCATTTATAGCCCATATTTGCAGCTGCAAGCGCGAGTCCCATACCGGTATTACCGCTGGTGGCCTCGACGATCGTCCCGCCCGGCTTCAAATGCCCGGCTTCGACCGCATCCTGGATCATCTGCAGTGCTGGGCGATCTTTCACGCTCGAACCAGGATTCATGTACTCAAGCTTGAGATAAATGTTGGCTTTCACGTGCTTGGCGATGCTGTGGCATCGAACCAGCGGTGTGTTTCCAATTAGCTCAAGGACGTTTTCTGCGGCTTTGATCGGCATGACTCTCTCGGGTTGCTGATGTACGACGCGAGTCGTAGCACCGCGCCGCGATTCGATGCAAGACTTTCGAACTTTTGGGGGTCAGGTGGTCGGGTTTCGGGTAGTCAGGTTTCGGGTAGTCAGGTTTCGGGTAGTCAGGTTTCGGGTAGTCAGGTTTCAGAAGGCACAACGTTGTGATTGGTGCGCGTGGCTCCAGCCGCGCATGGCGTCAGGTTTCGGGTGGTCAGGTTTCAGAAGGCACAACGTTGTGACTCAGTATGCAGGCATCCTGAGGCTGTCTCTTTGACCTGACGCCAGAAATTCTGGCACCGTTTTCGGCCGATTCTGCAATTTCTATTCTGCGCTTGGTGCGCAGGCCCTATGGCCTGCATGCGATTGGTCCGCAGGACCATGCGATGATTCAAACGTGAGGCTCGAGGACCAATCACAAAAACAGCCTCGTCATCGATCCTTATGCGACAGCCTCCTCCAGCCACGCATGCGACGGGTTCGCCATGGCTCCAGCCGTGCCCATAATGGGTACGCGAACATCCTAGATGTCAGGTGTCCATGTCCGGAATCCGATTTCTTGCGTCGACCTCGATCCAAAGTACCGTGGATGTATGCGGTGCACCTACATCATACTTCTGGTCCTTCTAACCTCCTGCGGCGCGACTTCACATAAGTTGCAGTGGACCGCCCCTGTTGAGTCCGAAGACTACCCTCTCGACGAGGACGCTCGGCGCTTGGCCACGGGCAGCGGCGCCTATTGCCCCGTCGTCCAGGTTCAAGAATACGAAGGGTCTTACGTCCATTATGCGAAACCACTTCGCGTGAATCCCTTCTTCCGAGAACGCCTGATCGCGTTCGAAGAAGTCGTGCAAAGGGTGGCGATTCGGACGATCGGCGTCGCTCCGTCCGCAATCCTCCATTTTGGCACCTATAATTGCCGCACGATTGCCGGGAAGCCCAAACTCAGCGAACACGCATTCGCCAATGCCATCGATGTCTCAGGATTTGAGTTTCAGGGCGAAAACGGCCCGATCCGAATCTCCGTATTGAAAGACTGGTGGCGCGGAACCGCCTATTCGACGTTCATGCACGAATTGGTGATCGAACTTGCCGCGCGCCCCGAAATCT
>JBFFMO010000695.1:0-3201 GCA_041554035.1 Allomicrovenator sp.
CGTCTATGACCAGCAGCCCAATTTCCAGAAGCAGCTCCAAAGCCCGTCGAACCTTGGCGACGGGGACCCTCGGCCAAAGTTGTTTTGAGATCCATGCTGGATCCAGCTTGAAATCGGCGCGGCCGGCGAGCTCGCGCGTCGCGGGATAGTACCAGTGGGAAAGGTACTCAAACATGTCCGTGTCGATTCTGCGAGCGTGGCGGAATCGACGAATCGACGAAAGTGCTTCGAAGGCTTCGTTCTTTTGGTCGGCACCGGAAGCTTGAACAAAGAGAACCAACATCGCAAAAAAACGAGCCTCGTCATCGTCGAGGTCAAAAGCCCGGGCTACACTTTCGATGCTGTCGTCGCCAAGATTTCGCTGCCCGTCCATCACGAGCTTAATGAAATTGGGGGACGAAAAGCCGGCCCGCCGCGCAAGATATCGATACGACACCGCTTTGGTATGACCTTTTGCGGCGTTATAGTAGTCGCGCATGTACTGGCGATAGTCGACGTACTCAAAGATGTCCGGCTTCCAACTCATTGGATCCCATGATGCGTGGGTTTGTATACGTGCTGAATACGAATTCTGGTGGGCGCGTAGGCGACCTCAGCTCACTATTATGCGATTATATCTCAGAAATTGAAACGACGAAACCAATAGTGGTGAACCATGTCTACAAGTTCTGTTTTGCGAGTTGGAATACGTTTTCTTGTTCTATGCACTCTGGTCGGCGGATGCTCAGAGGATGAGCCTGGCGGTTGGAGAATCACAGAAGGTGCGGGTGACGAGGTCACCTATGGGGCCGATGCCAAGGTGGTGGTGGGCGCCGATGGTACGATTTACGTTGTCGAAGGGCAGGGCTCAGGTTGCGCTCAAGTGGGGGACCAGTGTGTTGACCTCTCCGGCGAAAGTGGGCGTTATTGCGACGACCCGAATGCACAAGCGGACGTGCTGCTGGACGAGGACGGCAACGTTGTAACGTTGGTGTGTTATCCGCCCGTGGCCGATGGAACCTCAGTTGAAGAACTCCAGACCGACGCTGAAGGAAATGTCTCTTTGCCGTCGAATCAGAATGGAGTCGTGATCACGTTTCCTGAAGACAGCAACGGCGAAGTCGTGACCGGCAATCTCACGTTGGATGGCGAGCGGGTTGTTCTCTATGGAAATGGCGTGGATCAGACGATCGTCGATGGAAACCTCGACCTGCTCTCGAATAACGCTCGTGTCCGCGGACTGACGGTGAAAGGCGATGTTCACTTTCGGTCGAACTCCAATAATTCTTCGCTTTTGTTGTGCCGAATCGAGGGCAATTTGAATGTCGAGTCGAACGGGGCGACCTTGGCGTCCTGCGAAGTCTTCGGCGACGTTCGTGTCACCGGGAACAACGCGGTGCTGGTGAATATCGGAGTTCAAGGGGAGTGGGATGTTGCTTCTGGCGCAACCTGCGAAGGCTGTTACAGTTTCAGTGACGATAACGACGACTTGTTGGTGCAGGACTCAGAATTGGGCGATGCGATCGACTGCGGAACTCCGGGGTAAATATGCGTTTAAGAATATTAGGTTTGGCGTTTGCGATGCTCGTGGGCAGCGCTTGTTCTGACGACATAGCCGGCAACGCGGCGGCGAATAATCAGACGGTGAATAATACCGGGGGCGACGCTGGGAACACCGCCACGGATGCTTCGAATAATACGGTGGCCAACAACGGCTCGGATGCAGGATGGCAACCCGACCTGCCTTTCGAGGTCAATGACGCAGGGCAGGTCTTGTGTGGCACCGAGCCATGCCAATGTTCGGACGGCATCGATAACGATTCGGACGGGCAGATCGACGGATTCGATATCGAATGTACCGGCCCGTTCGATGATGACGAAAGTAGCTTTGCGACCGGGATTCCGGGAGATAACCGGGACCCGGTCTGGCAGGATTGTTTCTTTGATGGGAACTCGGGCGCCGGAGATGATGGCTGTCGCTACAAAACCGGTTGCATGACCGGGGAATTGCCGCAAAGCGATCCCGATTGTCAGTTGTCGACACAATGCATCGACTTTTGCGCGAAGTACGCGCCGAATGGCTGTGACTGTTTTGGGTGTTGTGAGGTTTACCCCCAAGGCGAGAGCAATCCGATCTTCGTTCAGATTGGCAACACTTGCTCGGATGATAAATTTGATGACCCCGTGGCATGTCCTCAATGCATTCCATCAACGCAATGCGGAAATGAATGCGGCGAGTGCGAATTATGTGGCGGCAAGACCGTCGCTGATTTGCCTGCATCCTGCTCCACGCCTGGAACGGACATGGGAGGCGGGACCGACATGGGAGGAAGCGATATGGGCGGTTCTGGAGGCCCAGGGTACACATGCGACGGAGGCGAACAAGTTTGTTCATCGACGAATCGATGCACTGCGGCCGACGAGTATTGCGCTCAGGGTTGTTGCATCAAGATTTTCGGCTGAGTCGGCCGTCAGGCGATTTAGTATAAAGGGACTGCTCTTTGGGCAGTCCCTTTGTTTTTTGAATTTCAGGGCCTCGGGGGACGTCCGTTGCAGGGTTCTTGAATCCTGCTACCCTCGGGATAGATGGAGTAATGATGAACAAAACACGTGTCGCTCAAGTTTTTCTCTTTTTGCTGGTGCTTGGCGCCGCCAATGCCAGTGCAAAGTCGACGTTTCATGAACGCCTGACGTCGGGCGAAATCATCGTCGAGACGAAGAGCGTCAAGGGAAGTGATGTTCCCAAAGCGATCGTGACGGCTGTCATCGATGCCCCCCCTGCCGACATTTGGGCCATCATCAGCGATTGCAGCAAGTACAAGACGAACATGATTCGTGTTGCCGAGGCGCGCGAGATTTCGCGAAAAGGCAACGACGTTACGTGTGAAGTCACCACCGACATGCCGTTTCCGTTCTCCAATTTGCGCGCAAAGACACTGGCCAAGCACACAGTCGGGCCGCCTGTTTGGTCACGAGAATGGAATCTGATCGAGGGCGACTACGTGTCAAATACCGGAGGTTGGCGGATTCAGGCCTTTGATCTCGAGGGCACAAAGTCGCTGGTTGTTTATACGGTGCACGCGGTGCCGGACATGATGGTGCCTGATTCACTGATCAAGAAAGCTCAGCGCGACACTTTGCCAGATTTGATGAAACACCTTCGTAAGAAGGTTAAGAAGTAGCCAGCCGTTCTGGCTGGGGGTTCGAACTCCAATCTTTCCA
>JBFFMO010000696.1:0-3196 GCA_041554035.1 Allomicrovenator sp.
ACTCCATTGCCAGATCAGGCCGTCCCCCCCGCGACACCACAGCCGCCACCCGTTTGGGTCTGTTTGCTGCGGCATTGAGCGCCGCAGCGGCCCCGGTGCTGGCACCAAATAGACCGATGGGAAGGCCGGCAATCGACTTTTGTTCCAGCAGCCAGTCGACGGTGGCCGTCATCCTGTCGCTGAGCAGGTCAATATCGAAACGGAATTCTCGGCTGTACTGATCGACGGCTTCCTCCTCCGCGGTCAGCAAATCGAATAATAAAGTCGCCATGCCGGCTTCATTCATGAGGCCTGCAACGTAACGATTCCGGGTGCTGAAGCGGCTGCTGCCACTTCCGTGGGCAAAAACGACCAGGCCTCGGGCCTCGTCGGGCACCGACAGGTCGCCATTCAAGTGTGTTGTACCCGCCTGAACTTCCACGGCGATGGATTGTGTTGAATCGTGGCTCATATCGCGTTCTCCATGGGGGAGTGCCAGGCGCGCGACAACAACTGCTTGACCTCGGCGTCGCTGACTTGGGGGAAAGCTTGGTACCACTTGCCGATCGCCATGAACGGCTCGGGCGTCTCAAGGCAGACCACCTGATCGACCTCCTTTTCCAGTCTCTCTACGGTCTCCACGGGAGCGACCGGTACGGCCACGACGACGCGCACGGGGTGGTATTGCCGGAGCGCGGAAATCGCTGCTCGCATGGTTGCCCCGGTCGCCAGACCGTCATCCACCAAAATCACGCAGAGTCCCTCTAAGTTGGGCAGCGGGTGGTCACCTCGATAAGCAAGCTGGCGGCGTTCTAGTTCCTTTTGCTCCTCAATGGCCACGCGGTTGATGGTCTCTCGGCTGATGGCGAGCGATCGGATGATGTCCTCATTCAAAACCAGCGCCCCGCCCGTGGCGATGGCGCCCATCGCCAACTCCCTTTGGCCTGGGGTGCCGAGTTTACGCACCAACATCAGGTCCAAAGATGCCCCAAGCGCCCGCGCGACTTCATAGGCGACCGGCACCCCACCGCGAGGCAAGGCAAGCACGATGACATCGTCGCGATCGGCATACGCTTTGAGAGCTCTGCCCAATGCACGACCCGCGGTCATTCTGTCTTCGATAGGTAATTTCATGATTTCATCCCCCGTTGGTCATATTTGTCGCCGTTGCTTGTTCAATTATTCACATAAATTTTACTTTTCCCATACCTAATTGGTTGAATTCAGGGCGCTATTTTTTCGCGCTTTTGCTTCGAATTCTCGATATTTTCACCCGTGATTCACCTTGTTTTCACATCGAAGTGTCAGATTTAGCTTATGAAAAAAATTCGGTTCATCTTTTGGAATTATTTTCGCCGTCCGATCCTCATCGTTCTGGCCCTTGGGGTTCTCATCATGTTGATGCTCGCCTACATGACGTCGATGCCAGGCAATCAGGCCGGCGAGTTCGTGCATGTTAGCCCCGCGGAGCATAAAATGGCTGCGGTGTTGGAAAAGCATGTTCGTAAGCTTGAGGGGCCCCGAAACGTATTTTATCCCAAAGAGTATCAGGCGGCGGAGGACTATCTGGCCGAAACGCTGCGTGGGTATGGCATGAAGCCGTCCTTCCAAACCGTGCACTCGCATTATCGTGATTCACGAAATGTGTTGGTGCGTGTCGAGGGCCGCAACAAGCGCACCATTATTGTGGGGGCACATTATGATTCCCACGACAGCAATCCCGGGGCCGACGATAATGCGTCGGGCACCGCGGCGCTTCTGGAAATCGCGCGAATCCTGTCCGAAAAGCCACCAGAAAACACGGTAATTCTGGCGTTTTACGCCAACGAGGAGCCTCCGCATTTCCAGACCGAAACCATGGGCTCGGTGGTTCACGCGGACTCGGTCAAGGACATCGACCTGATGATATCGCTCGAGATGTTGGGTTTTTATAAAACATCAGCGGGAAGCCAGCATTATCCGCCGGTCCTGAGCCTGTTTTATCCTGACGTTGCCGACTTCGTGGCGGTTGTAGGATTGCTCGAAGATCGCGGTGTCGTCGAAGACTTGACCGCCCATCTGCGAAAAGCAGATATGAAAACCTATGGGCTATCGAGCCCGGCATTCCTGCCCGTGGTCGGTTTTTCGGATCATTGGTCGTATTGGCAACACAAGATCCCTGCAGTGATGGTGACCGATACCGCGTTTTTCCGGAATGATAATTACCATCGGGTTTCGGACACGGCCGACACGCTGGATTATCGCCGCATGGCGCGCGTGACCGCAGCTGTGGCCACTTTCCTCTAGGCCATCCGCTGGATCACGCGGCAGGGAAGGCTTCGCCTGAACCCAATGAGATCGTCCAGAACTTTCAGGGGATTTCAGTTGAAACGCGCATGACAACCGACGAAGTTGGACGCTCAAGAGACCTGTCTAAGGACGTCCATGCGCCGCGCCATCATCCTGACCTTTTTTTTCTCGCTCATCGCCGCATGCAGCGACGACACGGGCTCCAACGTCAATAATACGACGTTGAATAATACAACCAATAACACGACGAATAACGACACCGATGCTGGCACGGACACGGGCTGTCAGCCCGGCGATCGTGAAATCTTTCTGCCAAACGCCGCAACAGATACGCCAAGAAAGTTTCGGCCAGTGTGATCAAGTCGCGGAGTTGGCGAGATCGACAGCAAGAAAAACTTCTTGCCGAAAGTTGGATGATTTTTCAAAAACTTTTTTGGAAACGTTCGATTCAAAACTCGGACGTCTGGAAAACGAAACCCCGGAAGCTTTTTGAAAAAAAAGCCATCAAGGTTCGTGTGAAAAGCCTCGAGAGTTTTTTGAAAAGCTCTCCCCGTCTTCTTCTCCAAACTTTTGAAAGCCTCTGACGTCCAATTCCACTCGAAACTCGGCGGAATTCTGGACTGGTTTTCGACCTGAAAAGGGCGGAAATCTGACAGCAAGATAAAGGGTTTGCTCCCTACCCCCCACTAAATCCTCGCTGCGCTTAGGTTTTTAATGCTAGCAGACACGGGGTGTCTGCTAGCATTGGGGTGTAGGAAGCAAGCCTGAACCGCCCGGTGGGCGACTATGGAGGTGCTAGCATGGCCTCTTGGGCCATTTTTCGATCCTTTGACCTCCGGCTCCCCTGGAAGGTGTGCTTTTCGTCTCTTCGAGGGGTGTTTTTGACCAGTAGAAGGAGCGTTTTTTGATGACTTCGAGTCCTTCACCG
>JBFFMO010000697.1:0-3194 GCA_041554035.1 Allomicrovenator sp.
GACTTTGTACCAACCGGAACCGGCAAACTCGAATTCAATCCCATCGGCCTTTAGCCTCGGTGCCATGCGTCGAATCAGGTCAAAACCTGCGTCGGGCGTCGTCGGTTTACGGTAATACGAATAGCCAGAAGCCATTCGATGGGACACGAATTTGGCAATCCAATGCGCAGCCGACCCCTCGGGCTTGAGCGCGCTGTCTACCTCGTCCACAGGTTTGGTCAAAGCCTCGTCGGCACCGGTGTCTTTTAAGAAACCAACCCAAAACGTCTTAAAGTCGTCGGCTTTGCCTGAAGGAACCGGAAACGTGTTCAACAAGCGCCCACGAATTCTGGGCTCCTTTTGCGCCAATTGGGAAAAAGTCTTGGCGTAGGTCTCCCAGAATTTTGCCGCTGAACGAGTCAGCGAAGGGGCCTCCCAAATTTCGGAAATAAATTTCGCGTCTTCGTCTGCCTGTTTTTTACCCGCGGCCTTCGCCAATCGACGAAGCTCAGTCACCATCTGGGAATGAGGCGGAGTGCCGCCCAAGGTGCGACGAACACAAAGATCGAAGAAATACTCGTACGCTTTTTCGGCGCCGTATCTTTTGGACAAATCTTTTGCGTAGTCAGACATCACCTTATTTGTAAGCGCCCCAGAGAGCGCGAATTCCACAAAGGCGTCGCGGCGACGGTCCTCATCAACATCGAGCGCATAGGTTTGTTCTGCCTCACGGGCTTTGCCAAAATAGGTGGCCGCGTAAGTGGTGTTGCCCGATTCAATAAAGGCACGCGCCACTTCTTCATAAAAAGGCGGCAAAAAATGCGGTGTCTTTTTCGACATCTTTTTGCCCATCTCGTCGAACACGATTTTTGCGTTCCCCGGTTTGGATTTGGCGCGACGCGCCTCTTTTTTAAGATCGCGCGAAATCGCCAGAGCTGATGCAGCATTCTTCGGATCGTGAACCAATACCCATGCAGGAAATCCAAGAGCCTGACGCATGCGAAGAGCAATCTTCCCGGAGCTCGCCACGGGGACAAACCCAAGGATATCCATGGCGGCGTCTTCTCCGATCGCCAGATTCGACGGGGTCAACCGAACGATTTCCCGGCCCGGAATCCCAGGGTGGGTGAAAATGCGCGCATCGATCGTATCCACCGGAACATCTTTTGGAGCCTTGGTGTCCGGCAAAAGATACCCGCCTGCGCGAAGCGTCGAATTAAGCTGTTCGGTGTTCATCTTGGTACTCATTTCGTGAATCCAGGTTTGTCGCCCGAACGCCATCGCGTCCACGCCTGTTCAAATAATTCGTGGGGTGCAGAAATAGGGTAATTAACCTGATAATCGTCCGACGCCAGCAGCGGCATCATCGGAACCTTCCATGCTTCCATGGGAATATGCGGGGAGCGAAATTCCAACCACGGCCCGTCCAAAAAGAACGAACGCCCTGCTCTTGCGCGTTTTGCTTCAATGAGGACGCCCTTCTCGACCAATGGTGCAAACGCCTTTTTGTAGATCGCTGCGCTCCATCCGTTCCAGAGTCGAATCTGTTTTGTGGATGGATTTGGCATCGCCAGCGTCTGCAGAAAAGCGACGGCGGCCTCTTCACTAACGCCCAGCTCCTTTTTCACCTGCGCGACGATTTTCGGGCTGGAGTGCAACGGATTTGCCTCGTATTCGCCCTCAGAAAGCGGAGAACCCTTCAGACGATCGATCAGGCTCTTCATGCCAGAAAATGCTTGAAGAACTTGGGCTTCGAGGTTGTCAGCAACGATATAAGGACTTGTCTTGCCAGCAATCAGCTGAGCTGGCCGAATCGCGGCCTCGAGCCCCCAATCGCTAAGCAGGAAAACCACAAATCCGTCATCGTAATAAGACACACCTTTTTTTGTCTTGTTCGCACCAAGCTTGGCCATCATTGCCGCAGCTTTCTTTTTGTCGTCGATCCACTCCAATTCGGTGGACGTTGGTAAGAGCGAATCCGCCGCAAACACGGTCTTTGCAAGTGCTTCATAATAGCCCGAGACCTTCTGCCGCGTAGGATCGCCGACCGGTAAATTGTAGAAAAGATGGGGCAGGAGATGCAGACTTTCATTGACCAAATCTGAGTCCGGCACACCTTCGCCCATCTCGAAAACCAGGTTCTTGTCGTCCGAATCGTATGAGATCTGCCCACC
Organism: Allomicrovenator sp.; assembly: GCA_041554035.1. Taxonomy (GTDB): domain Bacteria; phylum Myxococcota_A; class Bradymonadia; order Bradymonadales; family Bradymonadaceae; genus JBFFMO01. Next base: position 2,154 of record JBFFMO010000697.1, read on the forward strand.
AATCTTGAAGGCCGGGACCGAATAGAGGTTCATCAAAGAAGTCCGAGCATTGTCGACCGAAATCTCTTTCTGCAGCGCCAACATAAGGTCTTCGGGAAGCGCCTGCCGTTTGCCAACATGTTTGTTCCACGCAGCGGCCAGACGTTTTGCGAGGTCCAACGGCGCAGTCCAAGGCTCCTCCAAATCATCAGGCAACGCATCGGCGTAAACCGCGCACCGCTGCTCGCCTGGCACTTCTTTCAACGACTCGCGTGCCAGATTCAGCTCAGCGGCCTTCAGCTTGAACGACTTGCGTAATTCGGTGTCCATCACGGTGCCGTACCACTCATTCACATTGGGCAGCATGGCCCAAAGCATCGAGGCCTCAGCCAGAGAAAGACCGGTCAATTCTGCAATTATTTCGGCGGCTTCACGTGTCGCGAGATAAGGGCCATGCTCAGTGCAGAGTTCAACAAATCGTTTGGCCGGGCCAGCCGACCAAGAAGCGCCAGTCTTGGTGTCTGTGGCCTTGATGCCCGCAGGAAGCGCCATTTTGCCCGCGCTGTAGGCCAGAATCGAATACGTCTCATCTTCGTACTCGCCGCATTTTCCGTAAAAACGAGTCGATTCGTGTTCGACAAAAAAAGCTCGTGTCTCAAGCGCGATGCCGTGTTTCACCCAGCTCTTTTGGGATGACTCAAATATCGTCATCTTATCGCCAAGCTCAAACAGACCCGCGTCTGCCATCGAATCGATGAGTTTCAGCAATGCCTCGCGTGAGCCCGAAATCCAAGGTCCAGCGGCCACCCATGGCACTACTTTCGGGTAGCGAAAAACCCACGAAAAGTCGCACGAATAGTTCGCAAAAATGGCCGGTTTTGTTCCGGTTTTAAAAAACTCGGCGAGTGCAACGATCCCCGCACTGAGCTCGCGCTCATCGTCGTAAGTCTCGTTTTCGAACGAATAGTCCCCACCGCTGGTTACGCTCTCGAAACTTGCCCAAACTTGGGAATCCGGAATCGCGTTTTCCGCGCTCACGGCAAAACGTGGATCGGCGCCAAC
>JBFFMO010000698.1:0-3190 GCA_041554035.1 Allomicrovenator sp.
CCGAGATTTCCATTTGGTCGCAAAGCACGGCACCCGAATCACGGCAATTGGGGTCACGAAAAACCGCAATACCGTTGAAGATCTGAGTGGCGCTGATGGTCGTGTCGTTTTCGACCAGGAGCATCGTCGTCTGCATGTCGATGGTCTTCATCTGGGTGTCGACCTGGTCGAGTTTGCCCGAAAGGCCCATCACCCAACCCGGCGTCTCACTGCTCAGGTATCCTCGAACGTCTTGCTTGAGTTGCGCGCCGTAGAACTGAACAAAAGCGTTTCCAACAGTCTGGCCGTAGTTGGTGCGGACCTGCCCTTGAATCGCTTCTGTGATTGCGATGTCCGGCTCTCGCCATTGACCGGCAAGCCCTCCAAAAATCCCCTGGAAAGCCGCCATATCGTAGCGTGTTTCGGCATCGTAGGTCCCATCCACCGTTTGACTGGCATCGTGGACGTTCATGGCCGTGCATCCCGAACTTAGAAGCGCTGCAAGAGCGAAAATGTATAGACGCATGGGGTATCTCCTACGGTGACGACAGCTTTGACGTGGGATTTTCCTATTTAATCAATACCAAGCACAAGTGACATTCGAATCATTTGCGAATGAAGTTTTGCGCAGGGAATTGTTTCGACAAACCACTGGGAACGCCCTAAGCTTCCCGGCAACGTAAACCGTCGGTCGCTGTGACGAATAGAGACTTAAGCAATATTCAGGGCGCGACGATCTGGGTGATCGATGATGAGAGCAGTCTCGTCGACGCAATCGAACACCTCGTGGTCGACGCCGGCTTTGTGTTTCGTGGATTCACCAATCCACTTGAGGCACTACAGGCACTTGCGGACGATCATCCCGACATCTTCATTGTCGACCTGAACATGCCGCAAATGTCGGGCGTTGAGGTCATTCAAAAGCTTCGGGGAGCAGCAGAGACGGTAGACACACCGATTCTTGTGTTGACCGCGATGACCAGCGAAGGCGCCCTGATTAACGCCTACAAAGCCGGTGCGGACGATGTCGTTCGCAAGCCATTTGGGGTTTCGGAACTCATTGCGCGGATCAATTGGCAGCTGAATCGGGCGATTCAGGTCTCACGTCTGCGTGCTCAGAGCGACGACTATCAGCGACTTTCCGCGTTGGCTCAGTCATTAAGCCAGGATGACTCGCTGCCCGGTGTGTTGCGCACGCTTATCGACATGTTGCGCCAAGCGCTCCCGATTTCGCATTGCATGGTTTATCTGGTTCATGAAGAAACCGGCGACCTGCACCGGGCTTTGCCCGCCGACCCCTCGCGCTCAGAAGGCTCGCCCAATATGGTGCTCGACCTGCGGTCGATGCCAGAGGTGGCCACTTCATTGGCTGGCCGACGTGCGTTGCACTTGCAGCACGAGGAGACACGAAGACTTCTGAAGTCGATCGGGGGCGCCTGGCGTTTGGTCGACGAGTGTTCGTCTGCCGTTTTTCCGATGCAGTTGCGCGGTCGATTGGTCGGGGCGTTGGTTCTGCTGGCGGAACACGGCGGGATTGCCAAAGACTCTCGTGAACGAGCGTTCGCTTCGATCGCCGCGGACCACGCGGCCGTGGCGGTGCACCGCGCCGAGCTCATCCAAACGATGCGCGAAGAACACATCCGAAACGATGAAGCCAAACACCAGTTGCGAAAGGCGCAGGAATTTCTCACGGGCGTGATCGAATCCAGCCCTGACGCCATCGTCGCTGCCGATCGAAGCGGACGAATCGTCCTGTTTAACCGTGCTGCGGTCTCTATCGTGGGGTGGTCCAAGGAAGAGGCCATCGGCATGAATGTTCGTCGCCTCTACCCGCCGGGTGGGGCCGAGCGCATCATGCACCTGCTTCGATCCGATATCTACGGCGCGATCGGCAAGATCGAGCCCAAGCGTGAAGTCCTCTTGGATCGCCACGGAAACGAAGTTCCGGTGGAGATTTCGGCAGCCATCATTTCTTCGGGCAATGACGAAGGCTTTGCCACCGTGGGGATTTTCACCGATTTGCGAAAACGGCTTCAGATGGAAGAACGGCTGCAAGAGGTCACTCAGAGCCTGGAACACACGCAACGAGCGGCCGTGGCAGCGGAGTTGGCCGGAGCGGCTGCCCACGAGCTCAATCAGCCGCTCACGAGTCTCCTGGGTTACGCCGAGCTCTTGCGGAAGATCGTTTCTGAAGATCAAGACGCGTCGCGCCCTGTTGACCGCGTGTATGCAGAAGCCCAGCGAATCGCTGATATCGTGCGAAAGATCGGACGAATCACCGAGTACAAAACCAAAGAATACGTGGGTGGCACCCGGATCGTCGACCTCGACGAGGCATCGCAGGCCGAAGAAATCGCGGACATGACGCCCATGCCCGCCGACTTAGACACACGTGAACTGCGAAGGCATATCTACCCAGAAGAGGAGTCATAACGCATGTCGGAGATCGACTTTCGAACGGTCTTTGAGGGGATGCCTGAGGCAGCTGCAATCTGCGACGAAGATGGAAAGGTTCTGTTCATGAACCGTGCCGCTCGTCTGCTTCTTGAGCCATACGGCGACGTTCGGCTCACGTTAACGGTGCGAGAAACGGTCCGCCAGATGCGCGTCAGCCATGCCGGAGATCAAGAGTTCTTCATGGCGGACGTCGCCGTGGAGGGGGCAGCGCGTCGTACCACGTCGATTTCGCTTCATCCGTTGCCCGAGGGCGGCTACCGGGTCTCGTTTGCAGGGGACGCCACCAAGGGGCTGCCTGCGAATGTGCGGATTCTTCAGGCTCTGGTGAACGCTCATCGCCACGCCGATCTCTTTAAGTCTTCTCATAAAGTCGCCGCACTTTTTGTGTCGTGTTTTGCCGAGGTCTTTCCCGATTACAGTTTTTACGTCGCGTTTGAGCGCGAAGGACTGAAACCATTCCTTTACTCCCACAGCCCCTGGGAGACCGAGCCGCAACGATCCCAGATGTTGAACCTTGGGTCCGGCCGTCTCAGCGATTCTCAGTTGAGCTGGCGAGAATCGCTCGGGGGTTGGCGTCACGAAGCCGGGGACGGCGGGTTTGGCGGGGCTTGTATTCAGGTCGAGAAGCGCACCGAAGGTCGATTCTCCGTCACCGAACGGGCGGCGTTCGAGACCTTCTTGCAACAGCTGGCGTTCGCCTTATTCCGGTTATGGCATCAAGAAGATCTTACGGCGGTGACACCCATCCTGGATC
>JBFFMO010000699.1:0-3190 GCA_041554035.1 Allomicrovenator sp.
GCTGGGTTTCTTGGTCGATCGCACCTCGTCAAAAAGCCAGGAACGCAGGCTTCGACCTCCGTCGCTGGCAAGCTCGGCAACGATGGCCGCGTCATCAAAATCATCGCCAACGAGGTCCGAAAATGTTGAAGAAAATGACCTAATTTCGGCATCTTTTTCTGCGGCAATCGTGCTCAACAACCTCTTCCCGTAGATTTCCTCAATGTCTTTCACAAGGTCCAGGATCCTGAAGCCCTGAATATGAGTGGCCGCCCCACGAATACGCTCTTGAATCTCCGCCGTCAGAGCCCGCACCGCAGCGCGTTCATCCTCGCGATGAAGGTCTGCATAATCGGCGACCATGATCGGCTCAGAAAACCTGACCAACACCCGAGACAGAAACTCGTCACGATCCTCGAAGTTCAGCCCAACCGGAATCACCTGAACGCCCAACTTATAATCATGCAGACGCTCGGCCCCCAAAGCGATGCGAGCCGTCCCGGTTTTGATGTCGAGAACCTCGGCCTCCTTCGAATTTTGCCCTTCAGGGAAGATTCCAATCACCCCACCGTGTTCAAGCACTTCAAAGGCGCGGCGAAAACTGTCGTCGTTGGACCCTCCTGCACCCGGATTACGATAGACTGGAATCACCCCACATTGGTCAAACACAAACGAAACAAGCGGATTCTTGAACAAACCACTTTTCGCCATGTACGAGATCTGCCGGTCCGTTTGGGACCCCAAAATCACCGTATCCATGATGGAATTGGGATGGTTCGCTGCAAAAATCACCGGGCCGGTGGCCGGAATCTGGTGCTTTCCCGTGGATTGAATGTCCACGTAAAAAAGCTCGACGGCTGTCCTCAAGATCTCGCGCAGCGAGCGATAGAGCAGCGACATGAAGTACACCTTGGTTGGATATCGGCAGACTCTAACAGCAAGCAAAGAATCTCGTCGACCCGACGCGCATCTATCCCCTGACTTAAAGAAGGCGCTCGCATGTGGAGAATGGTAATTTTTGGCGTGGTGACCACATCCATCTGGTCGTTGGTTCACGTCTACCTTGGTCGACATATTATCGGCGCCCTGGACCTGAAAGGCCGCGCGAAGGTCATTGGATGGGGTCTGGTCGCGGGCCATGGCGTGCTGGCACCGATCGCCTTGATCGGCCGACGCGGTTCGATGGGCGGATGGTTTTGGGATGGCATAAACATGGCGACCTACGTCGGCATGGGCTTTGTCGCCCTGCTTTTCCTGGTCTTCCTCGCCCTGGATTTGGCGCGTCTTGGCTCGCGAGTCGCCGAGAAGTTCGCCGGCAGACAACCCGATCCCGACCGCCGGCAATTTCTGACGGGCTCGGTGAACCTTGGCGCATTTGCGCTCACGGGCGTGGCCACCGGCGTGGGGTTTCAAAAAGCCACCAAGATACCCGACATCAAAGAAGTCGTGGTCGAGGTGCCTGGGCTGCATGCGAACCTTGATGGTTTCGTGATCGCACAGATCTCCGACATGCATATTGGCCCCACCCTCAAACGAGACTTTCTGAACGGAGTCATCGATCGAACCATGACGATCAACGCCAACCTGATTGCCATCACCGGGGATTCGGTCGATGCCTACGTCAAAGATCTTGGCGAAGACATGAAGGAACTCAAGCGCCTCAAGGCCGAGCACGGGGTGTTCATGGTCACGGGCAATCACGAGTATTATTTTGATGGGGTGGCCTGGGCCGACTTCTATTCAGAAATTGGCCTGAAGACGATGAATAACGCCCACGAGCTGATTCGCGTCGATCGCGCAAGACTTCTGGTGGGCGGCGTGACGGATTTTCGGGCCGGACAACTTGTTCCGGAGCATACCTCGGACCCGCATTTAGCAATGCAAGATGCGCCAGAACACGACTTTTCGCTCCTGCTCGCGCACCAACCCTCCAGCGTTTACGAGGCGGCCAAGGCAGGCTGGAAATTCCAGATATCGGGCCATACCCATGGTGGGCAATTCTTTCCGTTCAACTTCGTGATTGGCCTGGTTCATGAGTTTGCCGTGGGCCTTGGGAAACACCTCGACACCCTGATCTACGTCAGTCGCGGTGCGGGTTATTGGGGACCGCCCAACCGGTTAGGAGCCCCTTCCGAAATTACGAAAATCACCCTGCGAAGGACATAGGGGCCTGCACGACGCTTACGAAGCGTTGACGGTCGGAAGTCCTTGCTTTAGGTTTGCGGCTCGCAACACGAAGTAGCAGGTTGATTTCCATGATTTCTTGCCCGAAATGCGGCGCCGAAAACGCCGACAATGCCAATCACTGTGGGAACTGCGGCACTCGCCTCAACGAAGGAGGCGCCTCCAAGACCATGTTTGGTTTTGCAGCGATCTCTCCCGAAGCGATGAAACAAGCCGCCGAAGACGCACGCGCCCAGGCGGATGCCGCAGCCAACAAGCTTAAATTGCCCAAAGGTCAGCTGCCCGCTCCAACGATTCCAGCTCCCGTGATTCCGCCTCCAGCGTCGGCACCTTCTGTGCCCGCTCCGGCGCAATCCGGCCTCGACACGCCTTCGTCGGCGGGTTTTAGCATACCCGCACCTCGAACAAGCGAGGACGCAAAGACTGAAATGCTCGAGCCAGCGATCAATCCGCTGGCGGCGACACAGTTGCCCGGGTCGATGACCCAGCCCAGTTCGATGGTGAACGAGTCACCTGTCACTGAACCCAATCCCATGGTTAGCGAATCTCCCGCGACCCAAGCTAGTCCTCTGGTGAAAGCGCCGCAGTCTACGCCAACACCTTCCTCATATGCCCAACAACCCCCATCGTCACTCGTGACGAAACCCGAGGTATCCATGGCTACGACCGCTCCCGGCGTCTATCAACGAGGCGAAGTCCGCGACCCCGTCAAAACTCTTTTGATCTGCTTGCTCACATGTGGCTTCGGCAACATGTACATGCTTCTCAAATGGGCCGAAGACATCAACGGTGGTCTCGGTGAGAAAAAATACGACGGAATGAAGATCATCCTCCTTGGCGTGCTGACCTGTGGCCTTTACGCAATCTTCCAGCTTTGGAATATGTGTAACGACATCGAAGAAATCCAGCGTCGCTGGGGTGTCGAACCCGACCAACCAGCACTGAACATCTTCCTTTTGCACTTTGTGTACGTCGGACCGATGTTCTTCCAAAAAGGTCTGAACAACGCCTGGGAAAACGGCCAACA
>JBFFMO010000700.1:0-3186 GCA_041554035.1 Allomicrovenator sp.
CCCAATGCACGTCTTTGTATGGCGTCGGCGGTCACGGGATTTGTCAGCACCTATGGGGTGGATGAGCCTGCGGGAACCTTCACCGATATCGATAAAGCCAACGTCGTGATCTGCTGGGGAAATAACCCAGCAGAAATGCACCCGATCTTGTTTTCACGCCTCATCGACCGACGGGCACGCGGCGAAAAAATTACGTTGATTGATATCGGGACTCGGCGAACACGCACAACCGACCACGCCCAGCATTATCTGGAATTCAAGCCTCAGTCCGACCTCGCGATTGCCAATGGTATCGCGCATTTGCTGATCAAAAACGACACCTACGACAAGACCTTCGTCGAAAAATACTGCAATTTCCGAGGCGACACCGATCCGGGAACCTTGAACGGCGAGGCCATCACGTTTGAGGCGTATAAAAAGGCTGTCGCCGAATACACGCCTGAATTTGTCGAAAAGATTTCGGGTGTTTCCGCGGCCGATATCCGCATGCTCGGCGATGTATTTGGTGATCCCAAGAACAAAGTCACAAGCCTTTGGTGCATGGGGATGAATCAGCACACCCAGGGCACGGCGATCAATCGTCTGGTGCACGGGGTTCATTTGTTGAGTGGGCATTTCGGAAAACCAGGTGACGCACCGACCTCATTGACCGGCCAACCTTCGGCCTGTGGGACTGTGCGAGAGGTCGGGACTCTGGCGCACGCGCTTCCCGGCGGCCGCGTGGTTGCTAACGATGAGCATCGAAAGGCGAGCGAAGACCTCTGGAAATTGCCACCGGGCCGAATCAACGCCAAACCCGGTTACCATACGGTCTTGATGTGGGAGAAATTCTCGACGCCCAAAGACAAGGGCGGGGACATTTCGACGATGTGGGTTCAGGTCACCAATCCGGGCCAAACGTTACCTAATTTGAACAAACTCTTTGCGCCGTCCAGAAAGCTTGAAGACAAGTTCCTGATTGTTTCTGACGTGTATCCGACGGCAACCACAAAGGACGCCGATTTGATTCTGCCCTCTGCGATGTGGGTCGAGAAAAACGGAATGGTGGGGAACTCGGAGCGCCGTACCCAGCAATGGTTCAAGATGGTGGAACCGCCCGGCCAGGCGCGGGACGACACATGGCAGACGCTCGCCGTAGCACGCCGTCTTTTTGAACTGGGGCATCCCGGGATGAAGGACAGGGACGGCAATTTCATCTTCGGGATGAAGGACGCCAAAGGCGCACCCGTTGAGTCCTGGAAATGGGAAAAGTACTACGACGTGAATGTCGACGAGCAGCTTTTCGAAGAATACCGCGGCTTCACGACCTACAAGCACAAGAATCTTGCTCCTTACGGTGAGTACGTCAAAGCTCGCGGTTTGCGGTGGCCGGTCGTCGAACAGCCTGATGGCTCCTGGCGAGAAACCCAGTTCCGTTTTGCCGAATTCGACGATCCTTTTGTCGAAAAGGGCAAAGGAATTCAGTTCTACCATTCGGTGACCAAAGATGATCGCGCTTTGATTTGGTTCAACCCCTACGTTGCACCGCCTGAATCTCCCGATGCGGAATATCCGTTCTGGCTTTGCACGGGTCGAGTCTTGGAGCATTGGCATAGCGGAACGATGACCATGCGCGTTGGGCCGCTGCGTCGGGCGATGCCGCAAGCCTACGTCGAAATGCATCGCGAGGACGCCCGGAAATTGGGAGTTCAAGACGGCGAACAGGTCATCGTCGAGTCACGTCGTGGGACATGCGAGTTGCCTGTCTGGATCGATGGCCGCGGAAAACCGCCGAAGGGCTCTCTATTTGTCCCGTTTTTTGATGAACGTATCATGATCAACAACGTGACACTGGACGCCCATGATCCCTATTCGAAACAACCCGACTACAAGAAATGTGCGGTCCGTATCCGAAGAAAATCGGCATGAACCAAATCGATCAGCACACACTCAGACGCGGATTGAGCGTCGCCATGATCGCCGTGGGGGGTCTGGCGTTCGTCGGATTTTTTGTCGGCACGCGTGGCGAATACGAGGGGCAGGGTTATTCGTACTCAACGTCTGAAATCAAAAACGGCGATGTCCCTACGATTCTGTCCTATAAAGACCGCATGAAATCCCCGCAGCAGCAGAATCCGCAATTCGCGAGCAGCTTTGCCAATCTTGCCAACGCTCCGGCAGAAGACGGTGACGCCACGGATCGGGTGCTTCGCGAAGAAGCTCGGTTGAAGCGAATTTCAGGCAGGGCCTATGAAGGCGCGCCTCCAACGATCCCGCATCCCATCGATCAAGATGGAGTGGTGGCATGCATGGTGTGCCATGGGGCAGGCGCGACCATTGCGGCCAAACGCGCCCCAAAAATCAGCCATGAAGCCTACGCAAACTGCACGCAATGCCATGTTGAGCGGGTCGCGCTTCGGCCCTTCGTCGAAAAGAATCCCGAGGCTATTCCGTTGGATTCTTCGTTCGTCGGGTTTCACCGTCTGGGCAATGGAGACCGCGTCTGGGACAACGCACCGCCTCAAATTCCGCATACGACGTTGATGCGGGAAAATTGCGCGAGCTGTCATGGGCTCTTTGGGCCGATCGGGCTGCGTACCTCCCATCCTGAACGCCAGAGTTGTACGCAATGCCATGGCGTTTCGGCCGATTTTGATCAACGCCCGTCGGGGATGGAACAGCATGTCTTCTGATGATCAGGTCTCGCGGCGTGGGCTCTTCGACAAGATTCGCAATTTGGCGAAGACGCCGATCGAGCCCGTCGTTCAGGACCAGGAAGACGCGGACGAGATTGAGTTTGTACCCGCCCCATTTGACCTTGCAGGCATGCTTGAGCGTCTAGAAACGGGAGGCGACGCGCACGTAGGTGCCCCTGCGATTCCGATTCTGCGCCCTCCTGGAGCGCTGCCAGAACGTGCATTCCTAGACGCTTGCACCCGGTGTGGTGAGTGCATCACAGCCTGTCCCCATGACGCGATCGTGTTGGCCCCTGAGCGTTTCCGCACTTCTGCTGGGACGCCCATGCTCAGCCCTTTGGATTCACCCTGTCGGCTGTGCGTCGACACGCCGTGTATTTCGGCCTGCGCACCAAAGGCGTTGCGTCTGACTCCGTCCCAAAGTCCGTTTCGTATGGGTGTGGCCCATATCAAGACGTCGGATTGTCTGGCCCATCAAGGCTCGTTCTGTTCGGTTTGTGTCGAGCGCTGC
>JBFFMO010000701.1:0-3185 GCA_041554035.1 Allomicrovenator sp.
ATGAACGATGCGGGCGTCAGCTCGATCGACGGCGGCTGGTACATCATCGAAGGCTTCATCGCTGCTGCTGTTCCTGCGGTGTCCTGAACGGTCACAGCACTGGCTGGGATCCAACCTGAGCGACCATTCAAGTCGACTTTGAACCAACCATCGGTCTTGCCGAGCACAGGGAGGTGCGACTTGGCAGCAGCCACGGCGGCAACATCCGAAGTCGTCGAAGCGCCTGAGAACACCTTGGCTGGGCCGGAGGTCACAATCGCGAAACCTTTCTGGGCGCCAAGTTTGCCGTCTTTCTCGAAGTAGGGAACGGTGAACTTCTTGGCGGTCAGTTGACGGTAGGTCGTGTCGTAAACATCGACCTCAAGATCGATCATGTTGTTTTTCGGGGCTGCTTTGACGTCGAATTCAAATTCAACCGACACTTCTTCGCCGACCTTGATCGCTGGGATTTTTTCGCGGCCAGCCTTCAGATAGACCGCCTCTTGAGCCAGGCTCTTCAGGAAGACAATCGTCTCGTCGCTGTCGGCTCGCCCAACATTCTTGACCATGACGCGAAGCTTGGCGTTTTCGTTCAGCGAAAGCCGACCGTCGCCCGATGCATCACTCACTTCGTAAGAGAATGCGAATTGCGGAAGTAGATTGCCTTCGATGATCAGCGGCAGCTCAACCTTGTTGTCGAATGCGACATTATCGTCGCTCAGCGACAAGGTCACCAGATCATGGCGCGAAGGCACGTCCTTAGGGATATTCACATCGACGCTCCACGAACGCGACTGGCCAGGATTGAGCTTCCCAAGCACGAACTCACGATCGTCGAGCGAAGCGTTATCACTGACCGTCAGTCCCTTGAGGCGATAGACAGGTTTATCCGAGTTGTTGGTGACCGAGAGTTCGAGTTTGAACTTGTCTCCGGCCTTAACGTTGGTCGAGGTCGAAGTCTTGAAGTCGACGGCAAGTTTAGGGCTCTTCGGCGAGGTCCCTTCACTCCAATCGATGCCGTACTTCTTGAGTTCGCGCTTGATGGAGTCGTTTTCGGCTTTGGCCGCTGCGTCGAGTTCAGGAAGAAGTTTTTCGGCCAATTCCTTTCGGTTCCAAGTCGTTCCCGCTTTCGCGATCAATCGCTGAGCAAGTTTGATTTCGAAATCTTCACGGAATTTGTCAGGCTCTTCGATTTCGGGTTCCTGATCCTTGTCCTTATTCTTTTCGTACTTCGCGATCTTCTCGCTCAGCTCTTTGTCGAAAAAGCGAATCGTGTGTTGGCCGAGCTTCGCTTTCTTGGTCGCATCATTGGTGAGGTGAGAGCTCAAGTCGCCTTCACGAATCACATTCAACGACGGGAACATGTCCACAAGGTCACGGGTCAAAATCACCGGCGCCGAATGGAAGTCCGGGATGATGCCCGTGCTCTGAATCGAAATGCCACCAGGTGTCAGGTATTGAGCCACGGTCAATTTCAGTGCTGATTCATCTGGGAACGGCGTCAGCACTTGCACTGAGCCCTTTCCGAACGTGGTGTCACCGACCACGATGGCGCGGTCGAGATTCTGCAACGCACCAGCGACGATTTCGCTGGCAGACGCACTGCCCGCGTTCACGAGCACGACGATTGGGTATTTCGGCTCGGTGCCAGCTGCGTGGGCCTCACGGCGTTCACGCACGACATTACCTGCCGACACGGTGCTGACAATCACACCTGAATCCACGAACAAATCGCTGATGCGAATCGCCTGGTCCAAAAGCCCGCCTGGATTGTCGCGGAAGTCGATCACGAGACCGTTCATGCCACCCATCTTGGTCTTCAGGTCTTCGAGCTGCTTTTTAAGGTCGGAATAGGTGTTGGCCTGGAAATTCTTGATTCGCACATAACCGGTTTTGTTCGACAAGGCCTGTGATTCCACGGAATCGATCTTGATGATCGCACGTGTGATGACAAATTTACGTGACTCGTCCCAGCCCTTTCGCAGAACCCAAAGATCAACGTCGGTGCCGGGCTCGCCGCGAAGCATATTCACGGCGTCGGTCAGGCTCATGTTCACGGTCGACTCTTCGCCGATGCGTGTGATGCGGTCCATCGACTTGAGGCCTTTCTTGGAAGCCGGTGTTCCATCGATCGGGCTGATCACGGTCAGTTGTCCGTCACGCAATGAAATCACGATGCCAAGCCCGCCGAACTTGCCGCCGGTCTGGGTCTGCATCTCTTCGTAATTCTGAGGAGGCAAAAGATTCGAGTGCGGGTCCAGGGTCGAGAGCATGCCGTTGATGGCTGCGTACTCGACGTCCTGATATTTCATGTCTTCGTTTGGCTTCAGGTGCTGCTGAACAAAGCCAAAAATCTCTTTCAGACGAAAACTCATCTCCCAGAGGCTCTCGATCTTGGCGATCTCGAACTTCTTGGATTTTTCGTTCACCGAAACGACCGCGCTGGTCGGGTGATCGTCGCGATCCTTGTCGAACGCAACCACGACCTCAGGGATCGAGTTTTGAATTTCGTCGAGGGCGTAGACCAACATTTTGTTGGGATCGATGCGCTCCGGCTCGACGTAATTATCCTTCACCTGAAGCAAGACGCGATTCAGGATCTTCAACGACGAGAGGTCGTAATCCGAACTTGCGTCCGATGCGGACCACGCAGTGTTGCGGAGATCAAACTCCACACCCCGGTCACTAAATTGAACGCTGAGAGCAAATGCGATTGCGAGCGCGATGGTCGCCACGACGTACCGACCGTGGTCCCTAAAGAATTTCATTTTGACGGCCTGTATTCAGAAAGTTCAGCTCTGTTTGAGAGTGTAGGTCCTTGTACGCCACGCGACAAGGAAACAGCCTCAGCTATGGAACATAGAAGGAGGCCAACTTCATCCCCGATCCAAAAAAATCTACTCGGAGAGTGCGCGAGAATCGCGAGCAAAGAGCCAAAGTGCGCCCACAACCACCCATAAACCAAGCCCGGCCCACAGGAGCGACCAGAACGTCGCAGGCAAGCCTGTGAACTGCGCCATGTTGAGCGCATCGGTGTGTTGGTCCGAGCCCACGGTGATCGAAAACAACGTCTTCAAGCCCCGCAGACTGTCGAGCGTGGTGTGCGCCGCAAGGAACATCAAATACGTGTGTGCCAGACCTTTGCCACCAAACGCGCCGACTCCGATGGTCAGAAGACCAACGCCCGCGCCCACGGCCCAGGTCAG
>JBFFMO010000702.1:0-3181 GCA_041554035.1 Allomicrovenator sp.
AAATTCGTTGAGCCCCATCGCCAGACCGCGATTTTTGGGCCCAGCGAGGTCGATTTTCATGATGACGGTCGTGGACCAGGTCAGGCCTTGCGAAATCCCGAGCAATATATTTGCGCCTAAAATCCATGACCATGTGGGGGCCCACATCAGCAGGAAGGGTACTGGTGCCGCGACGATCCAGCCGGCAATCAACACTGCTTTACGGCCAAATCTGTCCGAAAACCGTCCCGCAAAATAGTTGGTTAATGCCTTCGTGATGCCAAACACCACGATAAAAGACAGAATGGCGGTGCGAGCGGCGAGGTGGAATTCTTCGGTGGCAATGGCCGGTAAGATGCTGCGTTCCATGCCGACCATGGCCCCCACAAAAGCGTTCACGAGGATCAGCAATAGAAATTGTGAGAGGTTTTCGCGAATTCCAAGGCGAATGGCCGTCTTCATCGGGAGTCCCTGTTCACACTTCCAACGCTGGAATCGGTTCTTCGGGCGTCGTAGCCCAATTCGCGCAGGCGTCGTGCGGCCTCGGCGGAAAGCGCACAAAAGGGGCCGCGACAATAGGCGATTACGGCTCGGTCTTTGGGAATCAGATTTAGCCGGTCCTCAAGCGTAGACAGAGGGATGGAGAGCGCCCCGGGCAAATGCGCGTGCGCGAATTCGTGTTCGGGGCGGACATCAATCAACGTGATGTCATCGTCTCGTAAGCGGGCCATCAGCGTGTCATGGTCGATGGCTTCAAGCCCATCACGCTGCAAAAAATAGTCTCGGCTTAACTTTTCCAGAGCTGCGACACGTCGTCCGGCGATCGCCTGCAATTGAGCCAAGAGCACGGCGACGTCGTCTCCGACCACGCGATAGATGGAGTGCAGGCCATCGCGCTCGCTCTGAACGAGGTTGGCTCGTTTCAGCGTTTGAAGGTGATGTGAGGTGTTGGCGACCGATTGTTCGACCTCGTTGGCAAGGACCTCGACGGTGCGGGGACCCTGAGCCAGCAATTCCAGAATTTCCAGACGTGTTGCGCTGGAGAACGCTTTCCCGACCTCAGCAAGGTGGGCGTAGGCAGCGTCCTTAAATTCTCGTGCTTCGGTCTTTTTCATGGGCGTGGTCGCAATTCAGGTATTCAAGCGTTTACTTGATTATGACAATAGGCACGGCTTTGGGAAGGGTCAAGCCATCGTCCGGAATCAGTACCACTGAAGATACAAGGGAGGCGGGAGCCTGCGGCGGTTTTCAGTTTTTGGTTCGGTTTTCGGTGGTCGCAGAATCGCAGTGCCAGGCTGGAGCCTAGCGACCGAGTCGCGGAATCGCAGTGCCGGACCGACCCGCAGATTAGTTTCTAGATTCGTAAACGAGCATGCTGGGGAATTCGACGGCGGTTAAAAAGCCGTCGCCGCCGCAGCCTGTGTCGATGCCGATGACCGCCGGGCCGGCCCACAGGTCGTCAGGATCGTCAGGGGTAAACGTCGATAATTCGGGTGGCAACTGGCTGGTCACGGTATGTCCGATCACGACCGGTTTTCCCGCATATTCTTTAAAGAATTTCTTTTTTCGCATCCAAAGTAATGCTGTTTTATCTTTGCCTTCGGCTTCGGATGGATGAATGAATCTGCCGTCTATTTCGGGTAGGCCGGCATGGACGTAGATGGCGTATTTGTCTTCGTACCACCACTCCAGTTTTTCCATCCATTCCAAGACTTCTGGTGGAAAAAACGAGCCCCTCATCAGGTCCGTCCAATCCTCGGATGCTGGCGCAGAACCTAATTCGGATATGGGTCGGTCAAGGAATGACTCCATGGTTTGAAGGCAGCCGTTATGGACGGGCAGAATAAACTCCGGCCAATTTCCGCCCAAAGCACGCAGCCAGCCGTCCTCGTGGTTGCCGCGCAAAAACACGATTTTGGCAGGGGTTTTGGCGGGCAAACGCATCAAATATCGAATCACGCCTTTGGAGTCGGGGCCGCGGTCCAGGTAATCGCCCATGAACACGACGGTGTCGTCCTTGGTCAGGACCGGAAGTCGCGACATTAATGTGCTGAGTTGTTTTAGGTCGCCGTGGATGTCGCCGATGGCAAAGGTTCGCTGAGTCAAGTGATGCTCCTCTTCGAGGTGATTAAAAACACACCTTGAATGAGCCAAGCGTGGTTCGCAAGTGGCGCCAGTCGAGATTGCGTCTGGAGCCAGACCCGATTAAAGCAAATTCGACTGAATGATGAGCGAGCTAAGGTTAACATGACTTCTCTAATTAGTGCCCTCGCGCTTGGCCTCGTAGTTGGGGCGCAACACGCATTTGAGCCGGACCATGTCGCGGCGGTTTCGACCATGTTGCCCGGCGAATCGTCGCTGCGTAGTGCATCTTTGAGGGGGGCGTGGTGGGGCCTGGGGCATGGCGCGGCCATCGCGGCGATTGGAATTCCTCTGGTGATTCTTGGAATTCGAGTTCCCGAGTCGTTAGAAAGTGCCGCGGAGTTTGTGGTGGCGCTCATGCTCATGGGCTTGGGCGCACGGGCGATTTGGAGCGCATGGCATCGCGATTCCTTGGTTAAATCCGTTGCAAAAAGACCTGCGCTACGCTCGGGTTCAGTTGGCCTGATTCACGGCCTTGCTGGCAGCGGTGCCGCTGTGGTCTTGGCCACGGCGGACGCGCCGTCACGGTCCGTTGCGATTGGGTTCCTGGTGTTGTTTGTGCTGGGCTCAACGCTCAGTATGGCAGCGGCAGCAGCTCTCGTGAGTGTGCCCGTCCGGAAAATCACCTCCAAGTCCGAACGGGTTTCTTGGGTGCTCGCCGCAAGCGGCGTGGTATCGGTTGCCGTGGGTCTGATTTGGGCTGGTCCGCATTTTTCTATGTGGATGCGATAACCAGGACTCGGAGAATCATCATGGGAAATCGACGAGAGTCTCTGGGACGAAATCGAAAAATGTCGTCACCGATGAACACTAATTTCGGTTTCGTGATCTTGATGATTGTTTTCGGGGTGGGTACCTGGCAGGCCGCAAAATGGTTCATGCAGCCTGAACGTGTATTCGGTGCGAAGGAGTTGAAATGCCCCTTCTACAAAATTACGTTCGTTGACACCGTGAACACCACGATGATTCGCGGCTGTGGCCGTTCAATCGTTGCGCAATGCGATGCAAAGCGATGCTCAGAACACGATAATAGCCATATGGCAACGGATACGGCCTTCTG
>JBFFMO010000703.1:0-3175 GCA_041554035.1 Allomicrovenator sp.
CTACAAGGATCTTGTAGGATTCATGACTCGCAGCCCTGTTTTGGTTATGGTCCTCGAAGGCGTCAATGCCGTCGCAGCCAACCGCGACATCATGGGCGCTACGAATCCAGCGGACGCTGCCGAAGGCACCATCCGTAAAGAATTCGCAAAGAACATCGAAGAGAACTCAGTTCACGGTTCGGATTCGGCTGAAAACGCTGCTCGAGAAATCGCGTTCTTCTTCAGCACCACTGAGATTTACCCAAAAGGGTAAACCTAACGCAGGATAAGTCATGAACCGCACTCACCTAGATGAAGCTATTAACGCCCTTCGCACGGGTGAGGTGCACCAACCGATCGACCTGAAAGGGTTCACTGGCGCCGAACTCCGCGAATTGCTCACGGAGGGACTGGGCGAGAAAGCTTTTAGAGCGAATCAGGTTTACGAGTGGCTTTATATCCACCGCGCTCAATCGTTCGACGACATGACCAACCTCGCCAAGTCATTGAGAAATGTGCTTAGCGAGGTTGCTCGCGTTTCGGCTCTGAAGTCGAAAGGCGTATTTGCGTCGGACGATGGCACCACCAAGTTCACGTTCGAATGCGACGACGGCGCTGTCGTCGAATCTGTGTTCATCCCCTTCGACACCCACAACTCGCTGTGTATTTCGAGTCAGGTGGGTTGCGCGATGGGGTGCACCTTCTGTTACACCGCAAAAATGGGCCTTTCACGCCATCTCTCGACCGCTGAAATCGTCGAGCAGGTGGTGCATGCACGTGCTTTCGCGGCAGAACGGGGCGAAAACGTCACGAATATCGTGTTCATGGGGATGGGCGAGCCCCTTCATAATCTCGATAATGTCATGCGCGCTTGTGCGATTCTGACCGACAACGAGGGACTTGATTTCTCGCGGCGGCGCATCACGGTTTCGACCAGTGGCCTTGTGCCGCAAATCGAGACGTTCATGGCCGAGTCGAACGTGCAGCTCGCAGTGAGTCTGAATGCGTCGAATGATATTCAGCGCAGCAAAATCATGCCGATCAACGATCGCTATGACCTTGAAACGCTGATGAACTGCCTGCGCGAGCTTCCTTTGGAGAAGCGTCAGAGAATCACGTTTGAGTACGTCATGCTCAAGGGATTCAATGATTCCCTTGAGGACGCGAAGCGGGTCATTGAATTGACTCGCGGGATTCCCTGCAAAATAAATCTAATTCCGTTTAATCCTCACCCGAACACGCCTTTCGACACGCCATCCGAAGATGCCATCAATGCGTTCCAACAGTACCTTGTTGAACGCGAAGTCTCTTGTTTCCGCCGTAGAACGCGAGGCACAGATTCGATGGCTGCGTGTGGGCAACTTGGGGAGCCGTCAAAGGGAAAGGTTCCACCGCACCTTCGTAAGCGGTTGGAAAACCTCCACATAGAACTTGGGTAGTTGAAATGAGTTTATTGGTAGTTGGTTCGGTTGCATTCGATTCTGTCGAGACCCCCTTTGGCAAAGTGGAAGAAGTCCTGGGCGGTTCGGCTCTGTATTTCTCGACGTCGGCCAGTTATTTCACGGATGTGAAACTCGTGGCGGTCGTGGGAGATGATTTCCCGGAAGAGCCTGTTTCGTTCCTCAAAGAACGAAAGGTGGACATCGCAGGGCTAAGCCACGCAGCGGGTAAAACCTTTCGCTGGAAAGGCGAATACGGTTTTGATCTCAGCGAAGCCAAGACCCTTGAGACTCATTTGAATGTCTTTTCAGACTTCAAACCCGAGCTTCCGGAGTCTTATCGCGATTCAAAACACGTCTTTCTGGCCAATATCGACCCCGATATCCAACTCGATGTGCTGAAGCAGGTTCGCAATCCTGAGTTCGTCGCGATGGACACGATGAATTTTTGGATCACCGGAAAACCCAACGAATTGCGCCGGACCCTTGAGCATATCGACATGCTCGTCATCAATGAGGGCGAGGCTCGAGCACTGGCTGGCGAATCAAATATCGTCAAAGCCGCAGCAGCGATCATGTCCTACGGCCCCAAACACCTCGTGGTAAAACGCGGCGAATATGGCGCACTCTTGTTCTCGGGCGACGACGTCTTTTTTGCACCGGCATACCCGTTGGAAGCCGTTTTTGATCCGACTGGCGCAGGCGACACGTTCGCTGGCGGCATGATTGGGTATCTTGTGCACCGCGGTGACCGTAAGGCCTCGGTGATGAGAATGGCCACGGTTCTGGGATGCGTGATGGCTTCGTTCGTGGTCGAGCGCTTCTCGTTCGACGCCTTGCGCAAGCTGGACGACCAGGCGATTCGCCACCGATTCGACCAATTCCGCGGTCTTGTGAGCTTTGACCATTTGCACGAATTAAACGGCAATTAGTCGACCGCGTTCCTTGCTTTGAAAAGACATGGGGGGTCAGTTAGGATGCGGCACTGACACGATTCTGGAGTTCTGATGAAATCACGATTGATATTGGCCTCGGTGGCGGCGATTGCACTTGGCGCGTTTGCATGCGGTGACGACTCCTCGGAGTCGAATAATTCGAATAACTCGAATAACACCACGACGAATAACGCATCGAATAATGCGACGACGGGCACGAACAACGTTTCTGACAACACGGGCAAGGTCTGGGAGTCTGATTATCAGCTGCGTTTTGACACGTTGACTTTTGATCAAGGCACGGCGGCGGTTCGGCTCAATCCGATCTTGGCCTCCAATTTCAACCAGGAACTTGATTTCCCTGTGGTTGTCTTGATTGATGTAGCCGACATCGCAACCGATTTATCCACGGCGACGATCCGCGGCGGGTCGGGCCTCAAGACTGAGACCGCTGGTGAGTACTCTTGGGACCCAGACGGTGATGACACCTACGACGCTGCGACGCTCACGGGCGATACGGGAGCGTTTCAGGGTGTGCTGCAAAACCTCAACTTCGTGGCAACGTTTGTTACCGAAACCGACACCCAAAAGGTCGTGATTCCGATTCAGAAGCTGGACGTCTCCGGCAATATCAGCCTTTCCGACGACGCGAGCACGGCTTCGATCGCCAACGGTCGCATGTCAGGATACGTCACGAAGACCGATGGAGAGGCGACGCAAATCACCCTGCTTCCTGGCGGCCCTCCGGTTTCGATCGCCAAGATTTTTGAAATCGCGAACCTGAATTACGACTCGACCAAGGGCGAAGTCGTGATGAAGGGC
>JBFFMO010000704.1:0-3171 GCA_041554035.1 Allomicrovenator sp.
AGGCAGCGTCGACCAGAAACACTTCTTGTTCGGCACCGATGCGTCGGACGCCGGTTTCCATGGTTCCTTCGTCGAGCATTTTTTCGAGGGCGCGAACGTCACGAAGCAATAACTTCATGAATCGTCGCAGTTCCTCGGGGTCCGCCGGTTTGACATCTTGAATACCCATGAAGCCTCCTGCCTCGCTGCTCGCCTATTCTTCTGGAACATCAGATCCGTCCAGTTCCACGGTCTGATCCTCGGTCGCCGTCATGCCCGCGGGAAGCTCGACAAGGGTCTTTTCCGTCGGAGCTGCAGCCGGAGGAGCAACGATCGCAAGGTCTTCGGCCGAAAGTTCAACCGTGCTTTCGCGCTTACGGTTCGGGGTCAGACTGGCCTGCGAGGGCTCGTCCAAGGTGGCCTCCGAATCGCCTGGCTTGGGGATACGCAGCGAAGGGAGTCTGGATAACGACGCTGGTACACCGAGGCCGACTTCGGTCTTCTTGCCGATTTGCGGCAACGCCAGACCGCCGTTTCGAGGCGGATCGGTCTTGGACGAACCGGTGTCGTCCTTCCCGTCTTTGTCCTTCTTTGATGAAGGAACGCTGACAGCCCCGGCCATCGCCGTGTTGGCCTTTTTCGACGCCAGGTCCAATCCTGACATCGCCGCGAGTTCGCTGATATCGGTCAACGAAGATTGTTCGCTGAAATTCGTACGAGGCATCGCATCGACTTCTTCGTCGGCGGCATTTTTGGGCTGGGTGAAGTTTTCGGGCCATCGCGTGAGCAAGTCGTACTCGCACATCTCGAATGCGGCGCCGTCCAGACGGGCATGGGTCAAATCCACGTCCCTCAAATTCACGCGCGTGAACTTCACGTTCCTGAAGCTCGCCTGTGCCACCGCGGCCTCTTTGAGGCTCACGTCTTGGAAATGAACCCCATCAAAGGTCGACTTCTGCAGGTCGGCCTGCACCATGGTCGCTCCCTCAATTCGAGCACCGGTAAAATCCGCACCCGAGATCTGGGCCTGATCGAGGTTAGCCCCTGTGATTTGGGCCCCGCGAAGGTCGACGCCACGCATCATGGCACCGCGAAAATTCGTATTATCCAGCTGGGCGCGTTCAAGCAGCGCCTTATCCAGTTGGGCTTCGCTCAAATCGGCTCCACCCAAGGCAGCACCACGAAGGTCGGCTTCGTTGAGAACGGCGCCCGAAAGTTTAAGCCCATGCAGGTTCGCGTCCTTCAACACGGCACGCTGCAATTTGGCCGAGGCGAGCACGGTGTTGCGCAGGTCCTGGCCCGTCATGTTGGCGCGGGTAAGGTCTGAGCTTTCGAAATCTGCCCGTTGAAGTTTGGCGCCCGAAAAATTGGCTTCCGTGAAATCAGCCCGAGTGGCCACCAAGCCCGTGAGGTCAGCCCCCGAAAAATCAGCGCCCGCGGCACGCCCGCCCACCATATTGGTTTCGGCCATCTCTGCGCCCTTGAGCATGGCTCCGCTCAGGTCGGCTTCGACCAGATTGGCGTTTTGCAGTGATGCCGACTCAAGACGAGCACCTTTCCAGGATGACTTTTCAGCCAAGATTCCAGCGAATTTCGCGCCTGGAGCGACGACTTTATCGAAGCGTGCGCCATGCGCCGCAACACCCGCAGCATCGACTTCTTTCATGCGTGCGCCGCCAAAATCAGCGCCACGAAGCTCGGCTCCCGCCAAAACCGCATGGTCCAGATTGGCTCCGGCGAATTTCGCGTTTTTCAGGTCGGCATCTGCCAGGACGGCTTCGGCCAGATTGGCGCTCGAGAAGTCCGTCCCATCGGCCACGGCGGAGGTCAGGGTCGCCTTATTCAGGTTCGCCCCAACAAAAGAAGCCTGTGACAACACGGCTTCATCAAGATTCGCTTCATCAAAATTCGCGCGATGCAGGCTCGATTCGGAGAGGTTTGAGCCCGAAAGGTCTGCGCCCTCGAAATTGGCCTCATCCAGCGTGATTCCCTGCAATTTGACGTTTTTGAGGATGACGCCGGGCAGTTGCGCCCGAACCATCGAGCCACCTTGTCGCGCAGCGGTTGGCAAGCTTGGAGGCGGAGTGGTTGGACGGCTCGTGGGAGACGATGCAGGCTCAGATTGTTGAGGACTGGCCTCCATCATCGGCTGAGACTGGGCGCCATAAGGCCTGACGGCGGTGAGCTTTTGAAGTTCGGAAAACCCAAACGCAAGCCCCATCCCCAACATGATGAAAACCACCTGTTTCACGCTCTCGGGAAGGTCGGAGCTTCCGATCAAAAAGAGAAGACCGATGCAAAAAACAGCTGCGACACCGGCCGAAGCGATGATTGTCAAAGCACGTTGGCTAACCATGAAGTCCCTCTCATGTGGTCTTAAGACCGATTCGTCCGCACACGCCCTGACAGGCGTATGTCATCGTGGCTTGTGGTAGAAACCGGCCTTGTCGGCGATGGTTTCGATCCCCCCCGCCAATTTGGCGGAGTAGATGCGGTTCTTTCCTGCCAAACCGACATTCGAGTCGCGGTTGGCCATGAACCAATTGGGGTCCGTGTGCATGGGATCGACGACCTTGGCGGTCAGGAAGATGCCAACCAACATGGCCGACCCAAGACTTAATGCCAAAATGATCGACAAAAGCCGCTGCAAACGCTGCGAAAACAAAGGTGCACTATGCTGAGTAAATGCGCTGGCCGCTACGACAAACGGCAACACTGACGATAAGCCAACGGCTCCCCAAAAGCGGATGGCGCCTTCGGTTTCGAGGACAGTTCCAAAGAGGCCCCCAAAAACCAGAAAGGACGAGTACATTCCGAATATCGTGACCGGAATCAGAACCAGGACCGCAATATAGTCCAATACCGACGCCTCTTCGACGTCTGCGCCGTGCGATTCGTGCATTTCATACCTCCAGAAGTGGCTGCATTTTGCAGGTCTTCGCTCGGTTTTACAACTGGGCAGTGTCAATGGTGGCAACCGAGGGTTGTAGTCGGCATAGGCCGCGGTATGTTACGCACGATTTTTCGATAGGAGATGTAATGAGTGAAGACGTTTCGTTCCTGGATGTTCAGCTTGCCGAAAAGACCGCCATTGCCGAGGCCGGTGGAAAAGAGAAGTACCACGCAAAAAACAGCGAGGCCGGCAAGATGTTCTGTCGGGAACGCCTGAACTTGTTATTTGATAACGGCTTA
>JBFFMO010000705.1:0-3169 GCA_041554035.1 Allomicrovenator sp.
CGTGGCTACACGGGCAACTACGGGGATGTCTGGCATGATGTGGCGGCCCCGAATTCCAACGGTTTGATTTTCGCCGATGCAGATGACCTCACCGTGGCCGACGCCGATGTCTTAACCGGCATCGATCTCCTGATGTTTTCAGGCGGGGGCTTCGATCTCGATCTCGCTCAATCTGGCATCACCGTTCGGCTGCAAGCTGAGTCTGATGTAAGGATTCATCATCAAGACTCCACTCAATTTGGAGTTCCCCCCCAAACCGGTGTCGTCTTTTTTCGAGGCATGGCCCCAAGCCTACTCGCCGCCAATTATTGGTGGATCACCTATGACCCCAACGGTCTCTTTGCGACGACCGTGGGCGGCTTTGTCGACATCATCGAAGGCGTGAATGCCACAGCATCGGGCACGCTCGGGGCCATGCCCGCCGATGCAAATGAACCCAATGATGACGCTACGGCGGTGACGACACCCCTGATCGCGCAGCTGCCTTTCACGGCCAGCGCGCCCGTGATCAGTGCTGGCAACGACGTCGACTTCTATTGCATCGACGCCTTGGTCGGCGATCGATACATCGCGCGGGCATCCGCTGAAGTCATCGTCAACGGCGTACCTCAGCCTCATCCATGGTTCGACCCAATGATCGGCTGGTGGGACGGCGCAGCTTTTTCGATCGTCAACGACGACTCGATCCCGGGACAAACCTTCGACGCTGAACTCGACACGGGCCTTATCGCAACGGCGGGTCGCTATTGTTTTGCGGTATCGACCTTTGGAGATGCTGACTTTGATGGCATCGGCATCGGCTCACGAGGCACCTATGATTTTGAAGTGATTCGTGGAAACACGCCTCCGACCATCACCGTGACTCAAGGGGGCCTGCCGACGCCGACTCCGCCCGCAGAAGTTGAGATTCAAGAGGGCGTCGAAATCGGTTTCGATTTGACCTACTCCGACCCCGAAGGCGACCCCGTAACGATCGAAGTGATTCACGTGGACGCGGCGGGAAATCCCGTTGTGGTCGGCGTACTCACCGATGATCAGGGCACCGGAACTTACGTCTGGACGCCTTCACAAACCGACGCCACGAACTCTCCTTTTGAGATCACATTCCGTATCAGCGATGGCGAGTTTGAAGTCGAAGTGACCGTGATTGTGCGGGTAGCCGCAGTCAGCCTGCCACCCACATTGCCGGTTCTGATTTCTCCGATTGACGACGCGATTCTCACCGCCACGTCGACCCTGCTTGTGCTTGAGAACGCCGTCGACCTCGATGGCGACTCGATTTCGTATCAGTACGAAGCCGAGTTCGGTGAACCCGACGATGTTCCTGAATTCGAAGACACGCGCACGGAAAATCCCTCGGGTCAGACCTCGTCGCCCATCGCAGGTCTGGTAGAGAACACCTGGGTGTCGTGGCGTGCCCGAGCATTTGCCGGTGGCCGATACTCCAGCTGGACGGCGCGCGAACGCTTTTTTGTGAATGTGCAAAACGACCCGCCAGAGGCCCCCGTCATCATCAAGCCAGCCAACGGTTCTGAAGTCGCCGAGCTTCAGCCCACGATCGCTGTGACGGTTCCGGAAGACCCAGAAGGCGATGACATCACGCTGAAGATCGAAATCGCCCGCGACATCGATTTTGCTGACACCGTCGTGACCAGCGACCCGTTGCCACCCGGTGCCGACGTGTTGATGCTCAGCTGGCAAGTCACTCAGAACCTGGAATATGGCGGCGAGTATTTTGTGCGAGCCATCGCCCAGGACACCTTGGGGGCCAGCAGCCCATACAGCGAAATTTCGACGTTCTTTGTGCGTTTCGAGAGTGAACTTCTTCCTCCGTCCTTCACGGGCGAGTGGGGGAATTGCGCGCTTGAAACGGTCAACGAGGCGCCCACAGAAGTTCGAGTCCTGAACGTCGATGGGACCGGCGATACAATCACCTTCGAAGTCATCATCGCCAGCGCTGATGCGCCAGAAGTTCCACTGGCTCAGGCAAACGCTCCGCAGGCCATTGGATCCGAAACCGTCGTGACTCTGCCGGCCTTTGAGGCCGCTCCAGGAAATTAAGTCTTGAACGTCCGTGCGATTCGCCGTGACCTTCAGACCGACTGGGCTGGATGTCCCTTCAGCGTGACCGATGAACCTGTTGTTGACCCCAACGACGGCAACGGCGTGACCGTGGCAAATGAGCCCGATGGCTGTGGTTGCTCAAGCACCAACGACTCGACAGGCGGCTTCCTGCTTTTACTTCTCGGTCTTGGATGGATGCGACGTCGTCGCTCGTAGACCTGCGGCGGTTGCGATCCCCTTTGTCGCTTCCTTGGCAGGGGTCGACATGCATGGGGCCAGCATCGACCAGGTGTGCCAATCTGTCGCAGCTATGATCCCGTAGGTGTCCATGCGTGATTGGTTAATGTATTGTTTTTGAACGATTTTTTCCTCAGGCGTGGTGTGGGGCAGTGTCGGCAACGAAGTGGATCGATTATTGCTCTAACTATGAACATCGATTTGTACCCGGAGAACTAGATGGGTGAGACAAACACGCAGAAACAGAGGACCTCCGTTGCTGCGCTTATTTTGAGTGGAGCAGGTCATCTCACGATGACGTTCGTGATTTTTGGGCTCTTTGCATCGCCGTTCCTTAGCAGCCGCGTGGCGACCATGGTCGGCACTGGACTCAGCGACCCCCAGATTCAGGCGCCGCTTCTCAAAGACCTCGCCATCATGTTCGGGCTGGCCGTTTGTACCTGGGCACTGCTTTTTGTGGCCTATACCCACGTACGGGACCGAATCCGTCGCCAAAAGACGATGGTGGTCGTTAAGACGCGCGGGTCAGTCATGACCGAGTTTTTGATCGTGATGCCGGTCTTCTTGCTGCTCACGTTTGGGCTTGGACAGATGGGCGTGAATTCAATGGCGGGTCTATTGACCACACTTGGCACCTTCGAAGCAGCTCGAACCCTTGCTGTTTGGGGGCCTGAAGTCGGGTCGAATCGTTCGGGTACAACAGTCAGCCGGGCAAACGCAGAAGATCGCGCACGAATCGCAGCCGCTGCGGTGATCGCCCCGGTCGCTCCGATGTCGGCCGGAAATATCCTGTGTTCCAAGACCAATGCCTTTCGAAAATTGGTGCAAGGCATGGTCAACGCCGGTTTATCTCCTGTGGAGATTCCGC
>JBFFMO010000706.1:0-3151 GCA_041554035.1 Allomicrovenator sp.
CAAGCCGCTGAGCCCGATCATGGGGACCTTGATGGGATTCGCCTCGGGAGCGGCCATGGGTTGGGCTTGCATGTCCCACATCATGGGTTGGCTTCTGGCGCTGCTCGTTCTGGGATACGCGGTCACGGGGACGATTCGCCATCACCGGCCTGCGTTGTTTTCGATGTTGGTGGCGGCTGGACTTGGGCTGGCGATGTCGCTCTACCTGACGAACGTGATCACGGGTTCACCCTTTGCCGCGCCCGCGATGGGAGGCTGGAAAGCCAAGCTTCTAGAAGACCTATTCTCGACCCAACATGGACTTTTTTTCACGTCGCCTATTCTGGTGTTTTGGCCGATCGGCGCGGGAATTCTTTGGAGGCGCGGGCTTCGACGTCTGTCGATCTTCACAGTTGTGGGCCCTATCTTATGGGTGATCGGTGCCTATCAGACGTCGACGGGATTATTCGCCTATCCAGTGGCGCTGGTATTCATGGCTTTTGCCATCGGGCATTTGATGGATGTGATCGGCCAAATGCCGACGATTCACGGCCTGACACGAGGCCTGGCGGCGACGGGCATGATCGTGACCCTGGGGGTTTTCGTGAGTCTGGCGGAATCTCCGGTTGGCGCGACCGACGGAATCTGGGAGGTGCTTTCGAGCGCCTATGCCACCGGAGTTTTTGCTCCCAATCTGGGACAAACGCTGCTGGGGTTAAAAGGCAACCTCACCTTGTTGCCATTTGGGTTGGTCGGCGCACTTCTGGTGGTCTTTGTGGCGGTACGAGGCTTGGACGATTTACCAAAAAAGGGGCAGAAAGTTGCTGCGGGCGTGATTACGTTGGTGGTGACATTGGCTTCATTGGCGCTCGTGACACACGGCGCAGGACAGTGGACGGAAAAAGAAGAGAAGGATTTCATCAAGAATGCAAATCCATTGAAGCAACAGCAAAATGGCCTTCGAAAGGGCATGAATCAGGTGATTCATGACGTCGATGGCCTCTAAATTGCGACTCTTGGCGGGCGGTGGCGTCAAACCACGCATGCAATCGGAGAAGATATGAAAGTAGACGTGGCAATTATTGGTGCGGGAACCGCCGGGCTGACTGCGCGACGCGCGGCCCTCAAAGAAGGCGCATCGGTCGTGATGATCGAGTCAGGCCCTTATGGGACGACCTGTGCGCGCGTGGGCTGCATGCCCAGTAAGTTGTTGATTTCAGCGGCAGATGCCGCCCACGAAGCGCGACATGCCGGCCAATTTGGCGTGCATGCCGAGGTAGACGTCAATGGCATCGAAGTCATGGCGCGCGTGCAGCGGGAACGTGACCGATTTTCGGGGTTTGTAGTCGACGCGGTGGACGAGATCCCGGCCGAACAAAAACGCCGAGGTCACGCCAAGTTTATGTCCGACACGGTTCTGATGGTGAACGGCGAAGAGATCCACGCCAAAGCCGTGGTGATTGCGACGGGATCGACCCCGTTTATCCCCAAACAGCTTGCGGGCCACGGCGAACGCATGTTGACCAATGAAACCGTGTTTGAGCTGGAGACCTTGCCTCAATCAATGGTGGTGTTTGGCTCGGGTGTGATCGGGTTGGAGCTTGGCCAGGCGTTCAGCCGGTTGGGTGTTGATGTCGTGATTCTTGATCCTGCAGCGGGCTTTGCCTTTGTAGGCGACCCTGAGGTTCGGGCATCGATCAAAGAGGTTCTGGGCGCCGAATTGAAGCTCCACGTGAACGCAAAGATCGAGAAAGTCGAAGCCGTGGAAACAGGCATCTTTGTGCAATGGGTTCATGAAGACGGAACCGCCTACGAGCAGACTTTTGTGTACGGTCTGAATGCCACAGGAAGGCGTCCAAATTTTGACGGGCTCGGGCTTGAGCACACGTCGGCCAAGTTGGATGAGCGCGGGATGCCGTCATTCGACATGCGCACGATGCAAATCGAGGATTTGCCAATCTTCATCGCGGGAGATGCCAATAACGATAAACCCCTTCTTCACGAAGCGGCCGACGAGGGTACCATTGCTGGCCGAAACGCCGGTACCTACCCGCGAGTGCGTGCCGATATGCGACGTGCGGAACTTGCGGTGGTGTTCACCGATCCTCAGATCGCAGTGGTCGGGAATGGTTTTCGAGGGTTCAACCCGGAGAATCACGAAGCTGGAATGGTGAGCTTTGCAAATCAGGGTCGAGCACGTGTCATGGGTAAAAACGCCGGCGTGGTTCGAATCTATGCGACTCGACGATGCGGGTTTTTATCCGGGGCCGAGATGTTTGGGCCGCGCGTGGAAAACATGGCGCATCTGTTGGCGTGGGCGGTTCAGCACCGCATGACGGTTAAGGAATCGTTGGAAATGCCGTTCTACCATCCCGTCTTGGAAGAGGGACTCAGAACAGGCCTTCGGGACCTCGCGCATCATTTGAAGATCAGCGAGATACCCTGTGATGGGGATAATATGAGAAATGGACCAGGAACGTAGGAAGAAAAGGAGAGGGCGAGCCGTCGGGCTTCGACGACCGGCGACGAGAACGCCGGCTCACCCTGAGAGGCACATCACATTTGCATGATGATGACGCCACGTTCGTCGTTTTCTTCTGCTTCGGGCGCATCGCTGCGTTCTTCCCAAAGTGGCATATAGAGCGGCAGCTCAAGGTATGGGCGCTCTTCGTCTCGTGGCTGCTCTTCGCGGCGAAGTCGCTTAAGTTCGTCGTAGATAATGTAATCGGGAAGCATGGGGCCTCCTATTCGGGGACCGCGATATGCTGTCACCCAACGCCGGAGCGTTCTGCAATGTTAGATGTGCAATGAGCAGGCCAAATTCAAAAAAATCTTTGAAAAAGTGCCTTCTCAAGGGATTCATCGCCACAACCCCTTAAAGTGTTTAGCTTTTTCGCAGATCAAAAAAATACACAAATAGCGGAACGACTTGCGACAATTGTGCCGAAACCGGACAAGATTGTCAGAGTTGGGCACATGGGTGGCAAAAATTTGTTATAGGGCCACCACGCCATGGAGTGCGAATGATTGTCGATGTTCACGTGCACCTGATCGGGATTCAAGAAATCAACGGCTGCTTTGTCAGTCCCAAGATGTCTGGTGGTGTGGTGTATCACCTGCTGGCCAGGGCTCTCGGATTGGGCGGAACGACTCGCGAAGAGCTCGACGAGAC
>JBFFMO010000707.1:0-3147 GCA_041554035.1 Allomicrovenator sp.
CTGCGGACGCAAATCCATCCCAGATCGGCAGCCACATTTCGGCGCGCGAATCCTCGCCTTTCGCAGCTGAACCATATCCCGCGGACGTGTTTCGCACGACAAATGGGGAACTCAAGCCACCTCTCGTGTTGGTCTCGATGCGCTTGGAAGCGACGGACGAAAATGCCAGCGCACCTTCGATCATCAACACGAATTCCCACGGATTGACGAGACTTCCCGAATCGAACCCGGTGGTCGCGTTGGCGCCACCCGCTGCAGCAGGATTGAATTGCCCGATCACACCTTTCGACGACAACTGGTTGGTCGTGTCGTTGAAAACCGCCGCGGCAAAGAGCGAAGCGGCCGAGTCTGTGGGCATGCCGTCAGGCTGAATGATATCCAACAAGCGCTGCATGAAGTTATTCGTGAATTCGAGACGGCCGTCATTTCCACCGGTCCCCAGAATCGGTGGATAACTAGCACCGCCTTCGGTCATCACGATCGCGGCGTCCATCCAAGTCACGGCCTCATCCGGCAACGAGTTACGCAGACTCAGCAAGAGGTCTTGTTTTGCATCCCCTGGTTTGGCATCCAGCCCAAGTCGCCGCAGGCAGGTTTTCGCTGCCGTAATAGTCCGCTTCATCGCATCAAAACGAGGCGACTCGGAGCCTGCAATGGCGTCCATAGACGTCGAGTTGTCTTTTGGAAAATAGCCGCTACCGCCGTTCCATGGCGCTGTGACCGGGGATGGCGCGTATCGCTCCAAGAAAAATGTGGTCAGTTCGTCACGGCTTAACGAGGTGCGCAAAATGAAGACGTCATTTCGCCACGCGCCTCGAACGTTTCGGTCAGCTTGTTCTGCGACCAAGCGCAAAACGGCAAGTGCTGTTAGGTAGGACGATAATGGCGAAACACGACAGCCTGTCAGTGGAATCTCATTCATGTCTTTTCGCCTCCTCCGCGCTGGCTCGCTGGTCGGCGCACCGCAACAAAAATTCCCACCATCCGAGCCGGAAGATTCCGAACTCTTCGCGAAGGTCCAACATCGTCTGCGTCCAAGATCCCTCGCCCATGTTGATAAGGCTGAGATCCAACGTCACTTCCTCGGTTGAGACACCACCGCCGAGGTCCGTTGCTGGAAGGGAGTCCTCGTGCCAAACGCCGCGTGCAAAAAGCCGGTCTAAATCCTGTGGCTGTTTCTCGCCAGGCATCGACCGCAGCAAACCGCGCACTTTGCCATGGTGGGCGAGCACCACGTAGGCGCCGCGTTTGTCGTCGGGGAACGTCTGGCGGAATGCGAGCATGGACGCGAGCTCATGCCGGAAGAACTTCCGTGTCACTGAACGCGAATAGTCCGGAGATTTAGCCCATATCTGGTCTTGCCGCTCACTACCGCGCAGCATCTGCTGGAACACCTCGTGCGCCTTACCAAGGTCGTGCCATCTTGCCGCGCGAATCAGCCACTCTGCGCCCGGTTCACCGACGGCGGCGACCACGACATGCATTTCGTCGACAACATGGTCGGTATGCTCTGCCAAGGTCATCCAATCTCGGCCCTTTGAACGCGGTTCATCATCGACCGCAGATTCAGGGGGCGCAATAACCTCGGTTTTTAAGTCGGGACTGTAGACATTCGGAACGTTCTTTTTATTGCCTGTAAAACCGAGTTCGCGGTCGTAGCCGCCGTCTTCGGCCGCAACTAGATAAGTCGTTCCTGGCACCAACTGCTTCGCGCTGCGTTTGATCCAGCGACGACTAACCGTATCGAATGACCAAAGAGTTCCACTGAATTTACCCGCGGCGCCAATCGACACACGGCACAACTCATTCGCCAACGCACCTGACGTCTCCAGTGGCGGACGTTCACCTTCCCAGGCTCGCCAAAACACAAACACATCAGGTGGCGACGGATCGCGGACATAAGGCGATATGTCCAAGTCATCGCCGGAAATATCTCGCGTCGTGTCGAAGAGTTCCAACATATCACGACGACGCAAAACCGGACGTGGCGGCGAAGGATCGCGATACTCGGCACGAAAGACTTTCAGGCTCGTAGGATTTGCGCTGTCGACTGCAGCCAATCCGGATCGGGCTTCAACAAGTTCATCAAACGAGTACGGCAAACAATTGTTGTCCTTCTCGTCCTCCAACTCAAAGTCGACCCAATAGACGTTATGAGTTTCAGCTTCGCCGGTTCGATTACAGCGACCAAAGCGCTGGACCAAAGATGACCAAGGAGCCAGTTCCGAGAACATCGTCCGAGCCGATACATCGACGCCAGCTTCGATGACTTGGGTGCTGATAATGATTCTGTCGCCTTTACCGGCAAGCATTTCCATTTGTTCTGCGCGGTCGACCGGCCGAAAGCGGGAATGCAATAACGCGGTGTTATCTGGCCTGATCTTTTTGATCGCCTGATAAACCTCTTGCGCCCGCTCCACGCGGTTGACGATCACAAGGGTCAGCGTTCCATCGACGTGTTTGCTCAGCACCTCTTCTGCCAAATCCTTCGCGTAGGAACTCCCCTTTTTGTCCAAAATGGTCGTGGCTTTCACCAATGCTTTGGGAGCATTGACCTTACGCTGCACGACAGTCTCTTGAAGCTCGGCGTCCGTAAGCCCAAACCAAACCGGGTTTGTCATCGGGTGGTCAACGGTTTGGAGTTGTTGCTGTCCCAGCGTTGCGCTCATCCACACCGAATGTGTAGGTCGCGCCGTATGGAACATCTGGCGGAAAGCCTGAAGCTGCGCCGACGTTTCAACCGCAACGCCCATCGCTTGTGTCTCGTCGAACACCCACAAAGCGTCGTTGTGCAGTTGGGCAAACTCCATCGGCCACGCATAACGCGACATGCCATAACCACGCATCAAAGCGCGAGACAACAACATGTCTTGGGTACCGATGATCACGGTGGGAATTTCTGGCTCATTCCGCTCGCTGTCATCGACGTAGCCGCCCATCAACACACGAACTTTGGGTGCGGGAAGTCCAGCCTGCTGGAACTGAGGTGTGAGCGTCGTCAGCCACTCGCCAACAACGTGCGCAGTCTGCGAAACCAAAACGCGCATCGGCAAACACCACACCAGCCGGCGATGTGCTGTCGGGTCATGAATCAATTTATGAGCCCACGCCAATGCAACCGCAGCTGTCTTACCCAAACCGGTTGGC
>JBFFMO010000708.1:0-3143 GCA_041554035.1 Allomicrovenator sp.
CTTTTTCGCTTCGGGCAGGCGTGGCCGCGCGTTATTTTGCGTTTAAACCCTCGCCGGACGCGTCGAGTTCAAACGTCGAGGCAAGCTCGCGATTAAGGTGGGATTTTGCCTCATCGGCTTACGCGAGTGTGAATTACACCTACGCTCGTCGCTCGTTTGAGACGTCGAGATTTGTCTTGAACGACGTGGGGATCGAGGAAGATCCGACCTCTTTGCGTGCGGATGCCTATCATGTTGCCGGTGTTTCGTTGGGCTGGAAAGGGCCGGCGGTCTTAGAGGCGTCGTACGTTTATTCGGTGAACACATCGAATTCCTACGGTCAGAACCTCAGGCGCCACGGCGCCGACCTTACGGCCACGGCAGCGCTGCCTTGGCAGCTCTTTGTCAGCGCCCATCTTGAGCTTCAACGCACGACTTATGAAGATCCGGTGCTGATCGACGCGAGTTTCTTGGTCGACGAGGATAATCGGAACTCACTCGTGGGTTCGGTCGCGCGCGCGCTGGGGGACTCGTGGGAAGTTGAGCTTCGCTACTCCCTGTATTTGCAGGAATTTGGAGTGGGCTCAGATTACCAGCGGCAAACATTCATGCTGGCCACCGGCTATCTTTTTTGAATGGAAGTGGCAATCCGGTGCTTCTTTTTGGAAACGGGTGGGACTTGATTTTGAGGCGTCTGAGAGCGCTTTGAAAGCTGTTTGAATAGCTCGTTGGTCGCAAAAATACCTCTGAACCTCTCTGGGAAATTGGTCCACCAACCCAGACTCGGAGCCGACATTTTCTGGGCTTGGATTGAGCTCGTAAAGCAGCGGACAAAATTGAATTAGTTTTTGACGTTCAAGAATTCAACCGGGCTATCAAGTTAGTATCCATGCGGTGTTTCTGGCATTGGTGGGCGGAATTTGCGTGCAGGTGTGCGGGCAAAGACTCCAATAATTACGCGAGATTCAGTGGGTTTCAGAATCTTTCAGATGTAATCGTCCAGTATCTAGTTAGATTCGAGGAGTCAGGCAAAAAGGACCACGGCATTGAAACGCGGCCTTGATTCTCAACGTAATTAATTCCATGGATAAAATGATGAAAATTGCTCACAAGATTTCGTTCGCACTCTGCGCAACCATCGCGTTTACGAGTGTCTCGGCGACCGCTCAGGTCAAAACCAAAGAAGAATTTCGGAACAAATACTATACCTGGGAAAAAGGGTCATACGAGGACTGCTCGCCCAAAGAAGGCACCCCGATGTTCACGCTCTTGCGCGAGCCGAACAAGTGTTACCTCGACCTGGACAAGTGCCAGGCGAGCCTGGACGCGGCGACTGGCAAAGCGGCAGGATTGGAGGAGCTTTTTGGAGATCTTTTGGTCACCGTCCCGGGTAAATCCAAAGATCCTGATTTCGCCTACTCGTCCTGTAACCGGCAGAATCCCGAGTACATTCACGCGCTGGGAATTCAGGGGATCGGCTATATGCAGTCGGCGAAGAACTTCCCGAAACTGAAGGCATTCATCGACACCTACGGCGCATCGGCCGGGCACGACACGCGCGATCAACTCGCCATGTCCGTTTTTGCGATGGGCGACAAAAAATTGGGTGAGGCGCCCCTCAAGACTTTGCTTGAACTCGACGGTCGGACGACGACTTTCAAGACTCATATTCTTGAGTATTTGAAGACGTGGGAGTCCGATGCGGGTATCGAGTTTTGCTCGGAAAACCTGACGAACGGGAAGCCCGACGACCTTATGCAGGCTTGTGTTTCTTATCTGGGAGCTCGCAAGCACAAGGCGTCCTATAAGCTCATGGCCCGCCGCATGGAAAAGATGAACGAGGACGTGATTCGTGCGTTCGGCCAAATGGGTGAAAAGAGCGCAGTCAAAGATCTCGAAGATTATCTCGAGAGCAAAGACGGCGACGAGATCCGTCGCGCTCCTGCGCTGGTCGCGCTGATCAATCTGGGCGAAAAGAAGTACCTCAATGAGTTTCTCTCCGTCCTAAAAGGCGAAACAGTCCCAAGTCAAAAAGAGATTGAGAAAGAAAAGAAGAAGAAAAAGAAGTCGAAAAAAGACGACAAAATAAATGAAAAACAAATCGTCGTTGCGGCCATGGAATCCGTGCTTCTGACCGATCCCAGCGCAATTTCGGCTGTTCAAAAACAGCTCGCAAAAACCGATGGTAAAGATTGGCAGACGGCCACCTATGCAACGATCGCATTGGCTCAAATGGGCGACAAAAAGGCCACGAAAAAGGTCGTTGAGTTGCTTGGTGATAATCAGGAGAAAGTTCGAATGGCGACGCTCGATGCCATCGGTGGTCGATTTGAAGTGGTCGGCTCCAATTGGCAAAACCGTGGCAAGGGTGTTGTCGCTGATAAGTCGCTGATCCCAGCGCTGGTCGAGATGTACGGCATGGAGTCGAAGGAAGCCGTGAAGGGCAAGATCGTTCGCGCCATTGTGTACATCAAGGCGATTGCGAAATAGTCCTCACGTAAATCAGGTAGAATCATTAACGGCGCTTTCGCGCCGTTTTTTTTTTGCCGGTGGGTTTATGGTTTTTCCGATTCGGCGCCGTCGACGGGCCATCCAGATTAACCACGTCGACATTTTCATTGTCGGCAGTCAAGATTCTCGCAGTGGTTATCTGATTTCGGAGCTCTGGTTTTGATGAAGTATTTGATCTTGCTGATGATGCTCGCGGGGTGTGGCGGCGGCGCCAACACACATGCAGAGGTGAAGCCCACGGGCGGGATGCTCGGTTTGCAGGCCGAACCAGACCCGACGCCTTGGCGTTCGGCAGACGTCGTCGTGATGCCGGAGCGGCCGCCACTGGATGAATGGGTGATTTTTGATGCGCGAGGCGTCAAAGACCCCATGACCCGCGAGCTGACGTGGCAAGCGATCAACGCGATGTTGACGGGATTTCCTGATCCAGCGATGCGCATGGTGCAAGCCGAGTTGGAGCCGACCGAAGATGTCGACTGGGATATTTACTTTTTGGTGAATCAAGCCGCTCAACGTGAGGGCGTTTTATGGCGGATGGCTCGCTCGGAAACGCCTGGCGAGCTGATCTTGAATCTCTTCGTCGAGCGCCAGGTTGGGGCGGCGGCGGACCGAGTGAGTCTCTGGGTTTCGACCGGCGTGTCTTCACCATCGGC
>JBFFMO010000709.1:0-3141 GCA_041554035.1 Allomicrovenator sp.
CGCTGATAAACGGAGAGGCCGATAGTATCAAGCCGCGCTCGATTTTCTGGAACTTCACAGGGGCCAGGTTTGCTCTGCGCGAAGGAGATTGGAAGCTGATCACAACTGAACACATGGACCCGGCGCGTTTTATCTCGAACCCGTCGACCGGAAAAATGGGTTTTGCGCTGGCACGCGCAGCCTCGCTTATGGGCGCTCGAGTCACTTTGGTGGCAGGACCGGTAGACCTCGCGACGCCAATTGGGGTCGACCGTGTGGACGTTATCGACGCTCAGTCGATGCATGACGCGGTCATGGAAGTTGCACACGAAACCGACATCTTGATTTGTTGCGCCGCAGTGGCCGATTGGCGCCCTTTAAATCCCACCGAACAGAAACGCGAAAAATCCGAATTTGGCGGAAGCATCGAGCTCGAACGCACGGCCGATATTTTGGCGGAATTAGGACTGGCCTACGGTCCTGGCAACGAGTCTGGCCCGCTGGTGGTCGGTTTTGCCGCAGAGTCCCACGACGTCGAATCGCGCGGCAGCGCCAAACGCCAACGAAAAAACGCGCATTTTTTAATCGCGAATAAAATTGGTGGACAAAATAGTGCGTTTGGTTCCGACGAAAACGAAGCGTTTTTTGTTTCGGAAAATGCCGTCGAGCCTTTGGTCAGAACCACGAAAGATGCGATGGCCATGACGATCATGCATAAGCTTTCGAGGGCGATCGCGGCGCGGTCCTAGCGGATCGGCTCGGCTTCACATGCTCTGATACTCTCGAATACTTTCCATGATTCGGCGTCATTCGCTTTTAATTGCGCCGCCATTCTCATCGTTTCGTGGGCTCGCATGACTCGCTCCAACGGAGCAGAGCGAACTTGGATTTCTGCAGCTTCATTGGCTGTGTCGATATTCTTCTGCGAGATAAGTAGGTAGTTTTTATAGCTCGGGTCGGTATCTAGAAAAGCAATTATTTCCGCTCTATTTTTATCCAGAGTGTCTCGGAAATCGGGATGCCACGGGTCCGAAAGTGCCGGCCATTTCGAAAAAATCTGCCCTGCAACCTCACGATAAACCGTGGATTCCTCCGCCGCAGCAAGTTCGCCAATATCCTGAAATTCAGAATATTTAAGCTGAAGTAAGGCGTATTCTTCCGCGGCTTCGTCGACCGATTTTTTGCCCAGCCTTTTTAGAAGCTCCGCGATCACACGTTCTTCCTCGGGCATGCTTAAAAGGGCAGGAGTCGGAAGGCTGCCTTCGAGCTTATGCCTGAGATAGCGCTCCGAAGTCGACGTTGGGACATCCATGGATTTCGAGGCGATTCGCGCCTGTGTGTAGGCTTCCAACAATGACACTGCGCCGTCGCCGTTGGTGTCCACCGGGATCTTCGATCCGTCGCGGTCCACGCCCGAGATTGCATTAAGAAAATGGATACCAAACCCTTCATGGTTTCCACGCACCGGATCGGGGTCGCATCCACCGGCTTCGAGGTCCCAAGGGCTTGCAAACACGCCACATCGAGTCTGTGGCGCCAGTCCTTTTTCAGCTTCGCCACCCACAAAAATCATGTCCGCAAAACCGCCCGAAAAACACGAAGTCATTGCGACTTTTACAGGACGTTTCTGGGTCGCATCCAACGTCGATGCGAAATCCCGCACGGCGATGACGTCGTTGCCCCAGGTGCTGATGATATTATCCGCAGGCGTTGCCCCCATGTCGCCGTGGCCTGCAAAATAAAATAATAATGAGCCGTCTTCGTTTTGGGCGCCCTGACTCAATTTCTCGAGGATATTTTTGCGCGTGGCGGAAGCGACAGAGACCACCCGAACGGCCTGAAAACGTGTGTCTCGATTGGCCGGAAGAAAGAGGTCTCCAAGCCTTTGGAAAAGTGGGTCTTGCTCGCGCTTCGCGCTTACTTGCACGCCTTGCGTGTTGGGCCCACCGGCAAAGAGCGTCAGGCCGTCGCCCGGAAACGAACGTTGCGCCAATAAAATATCGTCTTCGATCGAGATCTGATTTTGGTCGGGCGTTCCACCACCGCCGGCGATGATCCAATTAAGCGGATCTTGGGCCGAAGCATTCGAGGTGGCCGGGGGAGTCGAAGTGGGTGTTCGAAGTGCGATGAACACTCCGCCTCCCAAAACGGCCATAACCGCTGTCGCCGCGAGGTATTTTTTCATGGTGTGGTCACCGGAAATGCGCAGTCGACAAAGCTCGCTGCGCCGGTCGGCCTTGGATAGATGCCAAACGATCCGCTCGTTTTTGTCGTCCCAGGAAGCTTGGCATTATCGAGTACGCCGTTGGCGCAGGCGAGCAAGTCGAGTGGCTTGTCGGTGGCGTAGGTGGTGCCGTTTGGGCACTCGATTGTGTAGTCTTTCTGCGCAACGTGGACGTCCACGGTCCCTGATTTGGTCTTCAGGCTGATCGTCGAGTTATGGTCATCAACAAGCTTGGCGCATTCGCCGTCTGCGTTCGTGACGACAATCGTGAATTCTTGGACGTCGAAGGTCGGCTCCAACGCTGGCGTGAACGTCGCTGTTAGGCCCGTGTCGAATTCGCAGGTTTTCCCATCCGCGCTGAGCTCGCCGACCGTTGTCGCCGTGTTGCAGGCATACGCTTCGTCAACGGCAACGGTCCAACAAAAGTCGGGTGCTGCCAGAACTTCGCAGGTCAGCTCTTCTGAGTCGTCACAGCCGAGGATCCCGATCAGCATCAGTCCCAAAACGAGCATTTTCATGGCGTGGTTTCCGGGAACTTGCAGTCGACAAAACCTGTTTCTACGCCCTCTGGTCTTGGAGAGATTCCGAAGGAAATGAAGGTTCCTCCACCGCCTTTTGTAGTTCCGGGTAATCTGGAATTAAAAAGGTTCCCGTCGCCACAGTTGAGCAAATCGAACGGGGCGTCGGACTTATTGGTGGTGCCGTTCGGGCAATCGACGGTGTAAGAATTTAGGTCGCCCCCAACATCGACAGTACCGGACGCGGTGGTAAGGCTGATTCCAGAAGAATCGTCTTCGACGAGCTTGGCGCATTGGCCGTCTGCATTCGACAGCGTCACCGCGTCGATCGATTCCAACCGGCATCCGTCAACCCTGCCTACAGCGGTATCGTCTCCTCGCCGCGCCACGGGAACTGAGTGACGTTGGGATCGACCCTGA
>JBFFMO010000710.1:0-3141 GCA_041554035.1 Allomicrovenator sp.
ATCTTGGCCAAGAGAGCCCAGATGCTGGCACCGAGGTGTTGTCCAGCGTTGAACCCGCGTTGACGCCCGAGTCGGTCGAACCCGTGATTCGCGCGGTTCCATCGACGGAAGTCGTACCCAACTCAATCGAGATCGAATTTGCGCGTTCCGTGATCGTGGACTCACCCCATGTGGCGGGCTCCAACACCGTTGTGAAGGTCTCTCCTGACACCCCGGGCAAAGTCGCGTTTAAGTCGAACTCAACCTTGGTTTTCACGCCTGAGACACCGTTTTTACCCGGCGAGTCCTACACCTTAAGTGTTGAATCGGTGGAATCGAGTGAGGGTGCGTTGGTGCCCGCCAAACCATGGGCCAAGAGCTTTACGACGCCCGAATTTGGTTTTGTTCGTTTGTCCGGTGCGGTGCTCGATCAGGTCAAAGGCGTGCTCTACGCCGACCTTGTTTTCTCGGCCAATGTTGACCCCAAAGGTATTGATAGATTTACATCTTGGATGGTCGATGGAGCCAAAGTCTCGAACGCTGCTTACGCGCCTGGTTACGCTCCAAACGTGGTTCGTTTATCGGCCAAGGTGGACAAGAAACTCACGACTGGGCAGCTGGTCTTGAACCTCAAAGAAGGTGTGAAACACGCAGCAGGCGCGACTGCTCCAGCGGCAACAGCGACGGCGAGCTTTCGAGCCGGTGCTCCGGTGAATCTGTTGGCTGCGACCCGCAAGGAAGGTCCAACAGGCCACTACATCGAGATCGTCTGCAACGACACCTCGGCTCCCGGCGGAACACGTTGGTATTGGGACCGCACGAGCTACGAGGACTATCGAGTCTCGCGTCGTTGTTTGCCGACCGAAGACGCCCTGAAAACGTCTGTTCATTTTTCTCCGGCTGTGCCGAATCTGAAAGTGGGCTCAGGGCAGGGCGGATTCAATTTGATCGGTGATTTTTCACGCGGGACCTACACCCTCAGAATCGATGCCGGGATGACCACGATCGACGGCGGTGTTGTCGGCCAGACCTTCGAAAAAACGATCGTGATTCCGACACGAACACCTTCGCTCTCGTTCGCCGATAAAGGGCGATACGTGCCCAAATCAAAATGGAAGTCGCTGCAATTGACCCATACCAACACGCCAGAGGTGGCTGTCGAAGTGCGTCATATTCCTCGCGACAACATCGTGTTTTGGCTCTCGGGAGATAACGAGGTGGCCGATCCACGCGTGTCCAACGTGGTCGCGCGTGAGTCGGTTAAATTTGAT
Organism: Allomicrovenator sp.; assembly: GCA_041554035.1. Classification (GTDB taxonomy): domain Bacteria; phylum Myxococcota_A; class Bradymonadia; order Bradymonadales; family Bradymonadaceae; genus JBFFMO01. Next base: position 1,251 of record JBFFMO010000710.1, read on the forward strand.
TCGACGGTGGACGTCGCCAAGACCTCGACCTTGGATGTGACGGCGTTATTGGGCAAAACCGCTCCTGGTGTTTATGAAGTCACCGTCAAATCGGGCCCTGCTCAGGACGTCGTGCGCCTGCTCGTGACCGACATGAATGTGGTGATCAAACGCTCCGAAAAAGCGCCTGATTCCGAGTGGTCGCGTGAGACGTTCGCATGGGTGATGGACATGACCACCAATAAACCGGTGGCCGACGCCGCTGTGAGCGTGATTCGAAAGAGCGGTCAGTCGCTCGGCGCCTGCCAGACCGACAAAACCGGCGGCTGCCGCATCGACCTTCCTGAAAAGACCATCGACCCCAACAGCCCTTTTGCGATTCTGGTGACCCGAGGCGACGAATTTACCTTCCTTGAATACGACGACCTCAAGATTACGCCGGCGGATGCGCGCATTCATGGCCAGCCCTACCTTGGTGAAGCCGCCTACCTGGGCGCGTTTTGGGGCGACCGCGACCTCTACCGACCTGGCGAAACTGCGCATGTCGTGGCGACTCTGCGTGAGGCGACGTTTGAGGCGCCCGCCAATGCTCTGCCCGTCGAAGTCACCATCCGCGATCCACGCAATCAGGTGATTCGAAAAGAGGCGCTGAAGACCAATTCGGCTGGAATGCTCTGGGTCGACCAGAAGCTCAATGATTTTGCGGCGACAGGCACCTACGTCACCGAGTTCAAGGTCGCGAAACGCCTGGTCGGACGTTATGAATTTAAGGTCGAAGAATTCGTGCCCGAGCGCATGGAAGTCAAAGTTGAATCGCCGCTTAAAGACCTCATGCTTGGGGATAAGGCCGCGTTTGACGTGACGGCTGCTTACCTTTTTGGCGGCTCGGCCGAGGGCTCAAACGTCGAGCTCACATGCCGAGTCGTGCCAGCGCCGTTTAAGCCGAAATCGATGCTTGAGTATCAATTCGGTCCGGCACGAACTTCGAAATCATCGATGGATCTTGGTGCGACGGCTGGAATCTTGGGTGCCGAGGGCAAGACCAAGATTGCCTGCCCTGAAGTTACAGCAGGTGTCGCGGTTTCTGGCCCGTCCGAGCTCGTGGCTCAGGCCGCTGTTTTTGAAGCAGGAAGTGGTCGCACCACGGTTGCTGACGCGTCGATCAAGGTTCATCCCGCGCGGCATTATGTCGGTCTTAAGTCGGGCAACACCGACGTCGAGGTTGGCAAAAAGGTCGTCATCGAAGGTGTGGTCGTTGATTGGAACGGCGCAAAAACAAACGATGTCACGGTCGTGAACGTCGAGTTCCTTCGACTCGAGCGAGAATACTGGTGGTATTCGGATGACAGCGATGGCGCCAGTGATTGGGGCCAGAATATTCGCCCCGTCGTCGAAAGCGCGACTCCCCAGACGGTCAAAAACGGTGCCTTCCGTTTTGAATACACACCCACTGAATTCGCCGCGGGCTACGTGATTCGGGTCACTGTGAAAGACGACAAGGGCTCGGCGACCACCGAGCTTCGATTCGATTCGTCGCGTCAGTACTCCTGGTATTATTGGGACGAATCCAACCGCGATTCGTCGGCGACGCCCAAGCCCACACGCCCCACGACTCTGGGCATGACCGTGCCCGAGACGATGGAAGCCGGCGGCGAAGGCAAAGCGACTTTCAAGATTCCGTTCAAGGGTCGCCTGCTGACGACCGTCGAGACCAACCGCGTCGAAACGTTCGAGTGGCACGACGTGGAACCCGGGGATTTTTCCTGGACGTTTAAGATCGGCGCATTCGCCCCAAATATCTACGTGAGCGGCCTCCTTGTTAAGGATCCGGGCCTCGACGGTGAAGGAAATTACACGCCTGATCGAGCGCTGGGTGTGGAATCGATTCGCATTTTACCCACCGCACATACGC
>JBFFMO010000711.1:0-3140 GCA_041554035.1 Allomicrovenator sp.
TCAGAGTGCGAACCTGCTGATTTCGTTAGGGGTCATGCCGAAAAGCCGAGTCCTGATCTGCATGGAAAATCGCCTCGAGTACCTCTTGACGTGGTTTGCACTTTTCCGGCTGGGCTGCTCGGCAGTTCACGCAAGCTACCGGTCGACTTCGGCCGAATTGGACTATTTGGTCGAAAACTCAAAGGCGAGTTTGGCCGTGGTCAGCGCGAGTACCTGCGCAGCTGTCGCGGCGACAAAACACCCCTTGAAGCTTGTGTGCGCCGACGGATCCAATGGATGCGTTCCGTTTTCTGAACACCGCAATCAGAGCATTGAGCCCAGTCCCCATGTCGAAAATGCCGAAGGGGCTAGCGTCGTCTACACCTCGGGTACGACCGGCAACCCCAAGGGGGCCGTGAGAAATTTCACGTCATTTGGCCCGTTGGAGCTCTCACGCCTGCTCGAACGGCTTCCGTTGCGGGCTCGGTCTCGACACTTGGTGGTCTGCCCGCTCTACCACAGCGCTGCTCAGGCATTTGTGCTGATCCATGCAGCCATCGGCGCCACCGTCGTGCTGCAGCGGCATTTCGAGCCCACACAGACGCTTGAAATGATGCGCAGACTTGCGATCGAGTCCACGTTTTTGGTTCCGACGATGATCCAGCGCATCGTGGAATTACCCGTCGACGTTCGAGGTCCCCGTCCTGGTTCGCTCAGGTGTCTGGTGTCTGGCGCCGCCCCCTTTCCTCAAAAGCTTCGCGAACAGGCCATCGAGTATTTTGGCGCGCGAGCCGTCTTCGATTTCTACGGGGCGACCGAGCTAGGCTGGGTCACGCTCATCGACGGTCAGGAGATGCTAGATCGCCCAACGAGCGTTGGTCGACCTTTGCCGGGACAGTCCATTCGGATTCGAAAAAATGGCGCCGACGTCCAAGTGGGTGAGGTTGGAATCATCTGGGTGGATAACGCACAAATCATGGCAGGCTACTTGAACCAAGACGGCCAAAAATCCGAGCTCGATGGATGGATGACCGTGGACGACCTGGGGTTTGTCGATGCTGATGGGTATCTGTATCTGGCGGGCCGAGACCGCGACATGGTGATCTCGGGGGGCGTGAACATCTATCCCGTTGAAATCGAGGAAATTCTGCTTACCCACCCTTTGGTCACGGACGTGGCTGTCGTTGGGATTCCAGACAAAGAATGGGGCGAACGCTTGGTCGCCTTTATCGTTGGCGAAGCAGACACGTCCGAGCTGCAAAGCTGGCTGGGTCAACGCTTGAGTTCGCCCAAGGTTCCGCGGGTCTGGCACCACGTGAGCGAGGTGCCTCGCAACGCCACTGGAAAGGTTCTGAAACGGGAGTTAGAGGCGAGGGCCCAAAGCTAGTCGTCGGAATTTTGGTCCCAGTCTGCAGTGATGTCGGCCGACATGCGCAGGGGATCCTGAGGTTTTTTGGGCAAGGTTCGTTCGATGTCGTTACGAGAAGGCATCACAGTCTGGTCGGGGTCGTATTGCTCGACCTTGCGGTCTCGAAACGCCGACATGGGCAGGCTGGTCAGCAGCGACGGATCAGAAATATCGACCGTTGGAGCGTTGTCATCGTCATTGACCAGCGGCCCGAGGTCCGGAATATCGAAAAAGCGCGGGTCTGCCGCCTTGGCCGGCCTGCCTGGCTGGGCACGGTCGGTCGGAGCTACGATTGGCCGTTGCGCAGGACTTTGTGCATGAGGACTCGGAGACGGAGCCCACGCGTTTGCGATGGAGGCAGAATTCGCTGCAGGAAGTCCCTCCATTGGGGTTGAGCGAATGGCCTGAACCCCGCTTGAAGGCGTGGCATAAATGGGCTGTATGCCACTCGACGGCGTTACACGGCCTGCCGGGTCAAGGCGCAGAGCGTCCCTTGGCACGGTCTCTTCGTTAAGATTTCGAGAGGGCAACGAGAGCATTTCGTTGGACATGGTGACGTCGGCTGGACTGCCAGACTGACCTAGATCCGGAGAGGCAACCTGCAGCGCGTTGGGTCGTGGCGGTTCGATATCACGAACCTCGTTGGCCAGATCCTTGAGCTCGTTCATGTTTCGTTCGAATTCCAAGGACCGATCGGAGAGCGGTTCAAGAAAGGGGAAGCGCTCTGCCAGCTCATTGATGATGACCTGACGCCGAATCCGTAATCTGCGGAAAAGCAGCGGAAAGATGAAAACGGTAGAAATTGCGAGCGAGAGGGCCGAAAACATCACCACATAGAGCAATGTGTTCGTGCTTGCCGGTCGAGCCTCGCGGGCGGCAATCGAGTCAGGCGCAGGGCCGCCGAGCGCAGACACCACCATCGCCATTTTATGCTGAATTATGGGACCAAAGAGCAGCAGCATGGGCACGATGATCAACACGCCAAAAAGCACGAGAACGAGCTTTTCTGTGGTCGCAGCCCCTCGCTGACGTGAAATCGATCTAGAAAGAATTCCGAACATCAAATGACTCCAAGACGACCAGTGTCTGCTGCCGACCGCTCGCCGTCAATGGTGCCATAATTTGCGAACGATTGCCTTCAAAACCCCTTTCGGAGTTCGTGGCAGGTCGTTCCCCCGCATCCCATAATACCTTGTATGCACCCAGAGTAACCGAGCGTCATTGGCCAGACAAATGAAATTCAACCGTTGCTGGTCACCTGAAATCCAAATCGGCGCAGTTGAATGGCCATTCATTTTGACGCAAGGCTCGATGAGTCATAAACGACGCAGTACTTGCACGATGACGCAACGCGTTAGAGCCCGTGCGGGGAAGCGGCATTTTTTTCCGCATCCCACATGCCCCTACCCGCGGTTTTAAGGAATAAAGGTGATCTCTGCGACACGATGGGTCGCTTCTTGGAGGGGTAGATGGGCTCCCTCGTCCAGTACCTGCACCCGAGCCTGCTTCCAAATGCTCATCCATCGTATCACCGACTCGCGGACCGCACCAAAAGACACAGCGCCGACGATGAGATCGATCGGACAATTCAGCGGCGCGAACCGGGTGTAGGAACCGACGCCTTTCAGAAGCAAAAGATGTGCAAAGACCGCGTCGTGATTCAAAGACTCGAAGGACTCGGTTAAATCAGTGTCTGCCGTACGACGACTGGAAAGACTCAAATTGGTGATGAGCCGACCGAATGGATTCTGAA
>JBFFMO010000712.1:0-3140 GCA_041554035.1 Allomicrovenator sp.
GCTTTGTTGTAATCGAGCCAGCCTCGTTCCGTCATTTTGTTGTAGGGCTTGATAAAGACATCTTCGGTCATGTATTCGAGGACCTTTTCTGCTTCGGCCTGAGTAAGTTTTCCATCGACCCAAGCCACCTGAATCAGGGGGATCAGCGGCAAAACCGAAGACGTGGCCGCATCAAATCCGAGTTCAAGGGCCTCGGCCGCGACCTCTTCCGAAGTCCTCAGTTCAACTGCGATCTTCGAACGTTCTTCGTCACGCAAAGCCTGCAATTGGCGTTCGCGACGTTGGTCGTGAATCTTGTCGACTTCTTTGCGGGCGATGTATTTATCTTCATCAGTCATGACATCCTCATATGTGTTCCCAAAACGCGCGCATTATATGACCGACGTCGAGTTTTGGGCAATGCCGAACGCTCTCAGGCCTGCCCAATACGTCGTACTTCCGAGCGAAGACGGTCAATTTCCGCCAACCGGTCGGGATTTCCGGGCATGCCAGCGAGCTCCAATTGATGTTGCCGGAACGCGAGGGTCGTTGCCAGACGAATGTAGCGAAGCCTTTCCGGACCCTTCACTTTTCGGCGTTTGGTCCAATAGGGGATCAGGCGAGCATCCTCAAGCGGCAGAACACCGTCGGCAGCTTCGCGCTCCAGACCTCGCCGTATCATGTGGTGCTCTCGCAACAACATCCATTGCGTTAGACCGAACATCATCGCCCCCGCCGCCGTGAGCAGGCCGCAAGAGATGATGAACACGATCCCTTGCCCCGAGCGCTCGGTGAGCACGGCCAATCCGTTCCACGTTCCGTGGACGAGGACCGCACACAGATATCCGACAAGGACCGCCCAGATCGCCGAGAAACGTCGGTGCATCGCCCAGCCCACTCCGATTCCCACCAACGACGACGCGATGCAGTGCACGATCGAAGTGAAGAGGGTTCGAACCACGATGGTGTGGAAAATCGCATCCCCAGCGCCCGCGTAGTAAAGCAGGTTTTCCATCGCCGCGAACCCGAGGCCGACGGCGGCTCCATACATCAAACCGTCCGTCTCGGTGTCGATCTGCCTGGAAAATGCGAGCGGCAAAAAAATCAGCCCCTTCGTGAATTCCTCGACCATTGGAGCGACCCCGATCGTGGTCAATACGACACCGATATCGTTGCCGAATGCCGCGATCAGCCCCGCCTGTGGGCCCATCGATAGCCCGACAGCCAGACACGTGCCTCCAAGGCCTCCCCAGATGAATGAAAGAATGATCAACCAGATGGGCTCGCGTTCATAGCGGTCCAACCACCAGATCGTAACGAGATAGCCCATCACGACCAGAGTGGACGCCATGACCGCGAGCAGCACCATACTTAGTCCTTAACCAGCGCTGCGGGCTCAAACGACTCAGGGGCGGCTTCCAAAATCTGGGAAGTCAGCTCAGGCATGCGGTCGTAACGCCTCTCGAGCCCACGAACGATATGCAAGATGCCTCGTCCGTCAGCATCGTCAGCATTATCGCCGTAAAGCAATGCGTAACGCGCTGCATTCAGTTGACGAATATACTGCCCTTTGACGTCTCGAACCGAGTTCAGAGTGAATTCCATCAGGCCGCCAATAGCGAGCGTCCCCACGATTCCACCTGCCCAGCCCACGGCACCGACCCAGCCCGGCACGTCGAGTCTGCCGACCTTGACCAGCACCTTCTGGTACACGTCCAGATTGGTTTTGTAGATCTTCTGGGCCGCGTCACCAAACGTTGGACCGCTTTGAAATTTGCCCATCAGCACATAACCAAGCGTGGCGGGGACGCCGAGCTTTACGCCTGTGCGCAGTGCCTGAGCCAGAAGTGGATCGTGGCCGATATCCCGCTCCATCATCTTTTCCAGCCGAGCGCGCACCAGAGCGAGTTCCTCGTTGTCTTCGAGGGACAGCTCTTCCTGAGCCTTCTGCCAGAGCGCGTCTTCGAATTCGGCAAAGAGTCGGGCGAGCAGGCTTTCAAGCTCTTGAGGACTGAGCACCTCGCGCTCGAACGCCTCGACGAGCTTGTCGTGAGTGAACGTGGTGGTCGCAAATTTAGGCCCACCCACGGCCTCGGACACGCCAGAAACGACATTCCTGACACCCACGAGCACGTCACCAACGCCAGTTTTAGGCGCAAGACTGCGTCCCATCACCCGTCGAAAACTCCGCAGGTGACGATCGGCAAAACTCGGGACACGCGCGATAGCCTCATCAAACAAGGTGTTGATCTGGCCTTCAAAGCGCTCTTCCCAGACGGTCGGCTCAACGCCTTCGCTCATATCAAATTCAGTCATTTCATCCTCTTTGCACTACTTCTGCGACATACGACGCCACTCTGGACGCTGCTTCGGAAAGCAGATCGTCGCTCACTGTGTAAGCTAAACGCAGATACCCCTCTCCGCCAGTGCCGAACCCAAAACCGGGAATCGTGACCACATCGGTGTGTTCCAAGATCGCCTCAGCCAAGGGAATCGATCCACCCGATATTCGTGACGCTTCGGGCACATGAACAAGGTGATAAAAAGCACCAACCGGGTCAGGACACTCCAATCCACCTTGTCGGAGTCCGTCTTGAAGAAGCAAACCTCGGGAGTGGAAGACCTGACGCATGGATTCCACATGGGACGGATGAACGCCCAGGGCCACCGGAAGAGCGGCCTGAGCCGCACCACAGGCCGATGTGACGAGGTGTTGATGCAGGCCCTTCAACGATTCAATCACGTCGCGATGCCCCGTCACCCAGCCGATTCGCCAGCCCATCATCGAATGACTCTTTGACAGTCCTCCGATTCGTAGACCTTGGTCAGCATGAGACTCGGCGGGGCTGACATGCGTTCCGACATACACAAAATCTTCGTAGATCTCGTCGCTGATCCAGTGAATCCCCTTTGCGGCGCAAAGCTCCAAGACCTGGACCAAATCCGCGGCCGCATTGATGGCACCTGTCGGATTAGACGGACTGTTGAGCACGATCGCACGGGTCTTCGGGGTGATCACCGATTCGATCGCCGCAGCCGAAAGGCCCCATTTCCCGGACTCGAGCGCGTACCCGACGGGAATCGCCCCAGCGGCTCGAACCAGATTCGCGTACGCAGGAAAGCCCGGATCGGGCACCAGGACTTCCTCGCCGGGGTTGACC
>JBFFMO010000713.1:0-3133 GCA_041554035.1 Allomicrovenator sp.
ATGAAAAAAGAGGACGGCAAGATCGATTGGTCGAAATCCGCCATCGACGTTGCCAACCTGATTCGTGGCGTGAATCCCTGGCCCGGCGCATATGCTGATATTCTGCGCGCCGATGGCCGTCAGGAGCGCGTAAAATTTCATCTGGCCAAGGCGGTTGAAGGATCCGGGAAGCCCGGAGCCATCCTTGAATCCACGGGGCGGCTGGTTATTGGGTGCGCCGACGGCGCACTCGAAGTGCTTCGGATTCAGCCGCCGAACGGTCGTGCCATGGACGTCCGCGATTTCCTGAACGGCAATCGCCTCGAGCCTGGCGACCGGTTTATTTAGCCCGCACGCGGCCCCAGGGCCTGCATTTGTGACTCTCGACGAAAATTGTGATTCCTGATGAAGAAGACTTAATACATGCCACGAAGACTAGCATTTGACGTTCTCCAACGTATCGAGGAAGGGGCCTACAGCCATATTGCGCTGGCCACGGCCCTCGATCGCGCCGACTTGAGCAGCGTCAATCGCGGCCTGGCGACCCAGCTGGTTTACGGAACGTTGACGTGGCAACGCGCACTCGACGACGTGATCCATGAGCGGCTGAAAAGCGGCATCAAATCCGTGGGTGAAGACGGCCGGCTGCTGCTGCGTCTGGGCGTCTATCAGCTTTTGTTTTTGGAACGCGTCCCCGCGCACGCTGCCATCAACGAAACCGTCGAAATGGCGCATGCGCTGGTGCCTGAATTGGTTCCTGTCATCAACGCCGTGCTTCGTCGTGTTTCGCGTGAAATGCCCAATTGGTGGAACGACGCCGACCGTCAGAAAAAGCCTGCTCGTTATCTTGGGCAGCGCTGGTCCGTGCCAAACTGGATGTCCAATCGCATGCTTCAACTCTACGGCGGAGTCGACCGAGTCGAGCCGCTGCTGGAGGCGCTTTCGTTGTCGCCTCCGCTCTGGATGCGGTCGCGCGCTGATGACGTCCCAGAAGGCGCCACAGCGCATGCGAGCGTGCCGCACGCGTGGATAGCCGAAAACTTCAACGCCGAGGTTCTGGATGGCTTGAAGGATGGCAGGTGGTCGGTTCAAGACATCGCTGCGCAATTGGTCGGGCATTTGACCGCCATCGGGCTCGAACCCGGAGCGCACGTCCTGGATGCTTGTGCAGGTTTGGGCGGAAAATCCCTTCATTTGGCGTCGCTTGGCCTCAAGGTTCATGCCGTGGATCCAAACGCTTCAAAGATATCGATGTTGCGTGACGCGGTCGCCACCCAAGAGGTGAGCAACCTCACGGCCGAAATTGTTCGTGCGCAAGACGTTCGCGGGGATTTTGATGCGGTGCTCTTGGATGCGCCGTGTTCTGGGCTGGGAACGATTCGTCGACATCCCGAAACACGTTGGACCAAGACCGAAGCCGACATCACCAATTTGGCCAAAATTCAAAGTGAATTATTGGATTCCGTGGTGCACTTGGTGAAGCCGGGCGGCGTTTTGGTTTACAGTGTCTGCACATGGTCGCGCGAAGAAACCTCGAAACAAATCGAATTGTTTTTGGCGCGCCATCCCGAGTTCACGATTCAGAAACCCGAATCCGAGCTTTTTGATTGGGCACCGTTTTTGACCGGCGACTATGTGGCATTGGATGCCGCGAAACATAACGCCGACGGCTTTTTTGCAGCGCGATTGATCCGGAGCACATGATGACACCCCCCATTCGAATTGCGCCCTCTATTTTATCCTGTGATTTTGCGCGGCTGGCCGACGAATGTGCGGCCGTCATCGATGCCGGCGCGGACTGGTTGCATGTCGATGTGATGGATGGGCATTTTGTGCCCAATATTACGATTGGGCTGCCGGTTGTGGAGGCGCTGCGAAAACATTTTCCAGACACGTTTCTGGACGTGCATGTGATGATCTCGAATCCCGACGAGATGGCCGCAGCGTTTGTGACCGCGGGCGCGGACTTGGTTTCGTTCCATCCGGAAGCGACTGCCAATTGCCATCGAGTCATCCAGAAGATTCATAACGCCGGGGGCAAGGCATCATTGGCGATCAATCCTGGAACGTCTTTGGATGTGCTTGAGTACGTGATCGAAGACATCGATATGGTCTTGATCATGAGTGTGAATCCAGGGTTTGGGGGGCAAAAATTCATCCCACAAACACTGCGGAAATTACGCGATTTGCAAGCGTTTCTAAAACGCCATGGCCGTCCAGATTTGGACGTTGAGGTCGACGGCGGCGTCAGCGCAAAAAATATCGCGGAAGTCCACCAAGCAGGCGCCAATGTTTTGGTGGCCGGCAGCGCCATTTTTAATACGGATAATTACGCAGATACCATCGCAGAAATGCGAGGTCGGCTCAGCTAGTTCAACGACGGGTCGTGTGTTCCAGATATTCCTGGCGCAGCTTCGGATCTCCGAGGACAGCCCACGCATCTTCAAACGCGTCGCGGACTTCACCGAGTTCGGCGTGGTAGCGATGCTGCAGGTCGAAGGGGATTCGGTTGTTGTCGAAGCGTCCGGTCATCCGATGAAATGCTTCGCGAATTCCGGCCGTTTCGGCCCCACGTGGGACCTCTAAAATTACAAAATAATCTTCGTGACGTACGGATTTTAATTTCCGTCTTAATTCCGATTCATCCAGTTCATCCGTATTTCCGGCCGAAAATCGTTGCGGAAAAATATCCTGAGCGGTCAGGGTTCGTGGACCACGATCCTCGGGAATTTCTTCGATCACAAAATCGTGGGTTTCGACACGGAGTGGAGCCGTCTGGGCTGGCTGATTCTTATTCTGGCGTTGGCCCTGATTCTGGCTAGAAGGCGGAGGAATCGTGGAAGCCGCTGGGCGATGAATCTCTTGGGTCGTCAGTTCACCAATTTCGACGCCCAATCGCTCGGCGAGTGCCCTCAATAGGACGTCTTCATTGGCATCGAGATCGATCCAAGCGGCGACGTCCAAAGACTGGCGTTGGGTGTCCGAGAGCGCGTCATTGGATACGACGATGACCGGGGTTAGGGCTCCCAAAGGACGTTTCTTGATGGCGTCGACCAGCGCGAAGAGCCGGTCGGTTCCGCCGGCTTCAAATACGACCCCGGCGGCGGGCGGGGGTTGTTCAAGTTGTCGGATGCCGGCTGCTGGCAAACGAGCC
>JBFFMO010000714.1:0-3132 GCA_041554035.1 Allomicrovenator sp.
GCAGGACCGGCGTTTGAGCCGATCCTGTGCCGTAGGATTTAGAGAGAGACTGAGAGTGGATCATTTAGCCGGAATATCTGTCGGAATCGGCAGGCCAGGCTTGGTATCAGGTGCCTTATCAGGCAGTGGTTTGGCGTCGGCAGGCTTGGAGTCTGTTTTTGGCTCCAGATCGACAAGCAACTTGGCGAAGCCGCCCGAACCGTCCATTCCAAACTGAAGGCTCGACTCTTGAACGAAGTTCAAGATCTGTGCTTCAGGGACCATCATCAGCAATCCACCAAGGTTTTCGCGAGCGCGAATCGAGTTGAAATAAAGTCCCGTGAAGCCTTCTGTCGCACCAAATCCGGCACCCTTATCCAAAAGCGCCACGTCTTTGAGGCGTTTTTCGTCACGTTTATCCTGCGCGTATTGCAGTACTGATTTCTCGGAGAACGCCAGGGTCGACAGGATGATTCGATCGCCGTTGATGAAGATGCGGCCGGGTGCATCGGGTTGGTTGAACTCGATGACCTGCCATCCTTCAACGGGCTTATCATCAACCGCGACAGGACGAAGCGTGGCGAGCGCAGCAAGTGGGCTCATGACCTTGTTCACGATATTCGTGACTGCCTCTGGCGACTTCAATTGAATCACGCCCAGCAGGCCAGCACTCTTGAGGATAGCCTCTGGATTTCCGCCCATGAGGTTCTTGGCACCGCCGCTCAAACCGTAGAAGAACACGCCGACATTGCCTGTGAGCTGCGTCAAGACGTCGGCTTCGATATCAAGATTCACGCCTTCGCCGGCACCTTTTAGGTTGCGCAAAGTCGAACGACGCTCGTCTTCGGGCATGCTCTTGAGGAAGATGTCCCAGACCTTCTGCCAATCGAATCCGAATCGAATCGCGAGAAGCACGTTTTCAGTCGAGTAACCCGACCAATCCAATTTGGCTGACGAGACTGCTGCTGCCGCAAATTCTTTGGCAGTCTCAGGCTTGAGGCCTGCGTTGGCGCGGATTTCCAAGGTGTCTTTGTCGAGCTTGGCGCCAAATCCGGCGTAGTCCAAGTTCGCTTTTGCCCAGGCGCTGGCTGCTTCGAGGTTCGGGTCCTCTTGAGTGCTCTTTTTCACTTCTGGCTGGTCCATGTACGCAGGAGCGTTCAGGTAAACAGCGACGGTGTATTTAGAGGCGAGGTCTTTTTGGAAACCCTTGAAACCAGCGGTTGATGCCAACGAAGTCTCTTTCTTGGTTCCGGCGATATCTGCCAAAACCAACGAAGCCGTTCCGTCATTGAGCGCGCCTTCTGCAGACGTTGCTGGCATGACGACTTTGGCGACCTTGCCCTCGTACAACCAGGCGATCTGCATGCCTGGGTTGTCGCTGAGGACCTTCATCTTGAAGCCACCGACGTCTTCGTTCTTGGTCACGCTTTGGATCTGAAACGCTGCTTTGGCTTTTTCGGCCAGAACCTTTTCAAATTGTTGGCGATTCTCGACGTAGGTCATGAAGACGACACGGCTACGATACGAGCCAACCAGTGCGGTCGAATCGGGAGCTACACCTGCACGGGCCCATGATTCGCGATCGAGCAAGTCGATCCCGAACGAAGCCTGGAACTGCTTCTGGAAGCCCTCGACAATCTGACCCTGAGGCAAACGATCTTTGAGTTCATTGGCTGCGTCACGGGTCGCCTTGAGGTCGGTGATGAAGATCCCAGCCTCAAGTTTCGCGGGAAGCTGCTCGGCGAGATCGAGTACACGACCTTCAGCTGTCGCAGGAATCTTCCCTTCCTTGCTGCCGCAACCACCGTCGCAGGCTGCCGTCCAAGTGAAGAGAACCAAGAGTAAGAGGACAAATCGTCCGTTTTTCATCGTGAGCTCGTTGTCTATGCCCAAAGGGTCCAAATAGGCGCGCATTCAAGCACACCGACAAAAGGTCAGCAAGTCACGACAAATTCCCGCGCTTTGGATGCGGGTGTCTGGCTGGGTTTTGGTGTGGAGTATTTCTGGGCGAAGCGCTGTCTGGTGCACGAGAGCTTAAAACACGACGCTTGCGTGCTCGATGCTCGGATCAAGCAGGTCGTTGACCTTCATCCCGACGTCGCTGATCGAATACAGGTAGTCTTCGATGAAAACGCTGCGGCGAATATCCACCCACCATTGGTAATCCCAATTGCAGTCCATACACGTGGGAGTCACCAGATCCCCGTGGTCCACTCGGCCGAGTTCCTCGAAGCCGGTCGTTTTGCTGGCCTTCAGAACCACGAGCCCCGAAAACGGGTCTTGCCCGTCTTCCCATGCGTTCAGCGGAATCGCCAAAATCTCTTTCTGCGCATGGTAGGTGAAGGCGTGGTGATCCCACATGGCTTCCGACCACGACGACCAAGGGCCAGTAGAAAGCACATGTTGGTAGGTCCGGGTAGGGTTTGCCAGGTCGCTCACATCAAAGATCTGCAACTGAAGACCCGTGACTGTACCTGTGTCGGTGGCGTCTTGGCCGATCGTGAGCAAGTGGTCGGGCCCCATCGGGTGGATGTAGCTCGAAAAGCCGTTCACCTTGAGCTCGCCTTTTAGTTGCGGATTGGTGGGGTCGCTCAGGTCGAAGGTGAAGAGGGGGTCGGTCTGAAGAAAAGTGACCACATAACCTTTATTGCCCAAAAAACGGGCTGAATAAATTTGTTCGCCCGGGGCAAGGTCTCGAATCGAGCCCGTTTCGACCAATTCACCAGCGTCCTCTTTGAGCACGATCACATGGTTGCCACCGATTTGTTCACCGGTTTGCGTCTGTTCGTTCCAGATCCATTCGTTGTCGGTGGTTGCGACCCGTAGGTGGCCTTCAAATTCGCTCATCGAAAATTGATTGAGCAACCAGCCGTCGACCCGTCCACTTGCGGCGTAGCGCGCTTTATTATCCGCCCCATCTAGCGAAAATTTGTGGATGTGGGACGAATTTTCTTCGTCTCCCCAGCCCCACCACCAGCTCCGGCTCGACATCGCAACGTAGAGGTTTTGCAGCGACGCATAAACAATCCATCCACCTGCCAAAACGCCGGTGGAAGTCGTGGCGACGGTGTCATCGTCGATTTTAAAATGCGTAATATTGAGCATCCCAAGCGCGGTCGGCTGGGCAGGCAAATACACGTCGGTGCACGCATA
>JBFFMO010000715.1:0-3130 GCA_041554035.1 Allomicrovenator sp.
GCTATTTCCGCCAGACCGGCGGAAGAATCCACCCCGCGTTCACCAAGGTCACGCCATCACTCGACGCGACTTTTGACGACGCTCCTGGGGACGGATTTAACCCCGACTCGTTTCTGGTCCGAAGCGCAGGGGTCCTCACGGCGCCGACCTCGGCCAATTACACCTTCAAGGTGATCGTGGACGGTTACGCAGAACTGCGCATCGATAATATCCGCATCGCCAATGGTCGAGACGGTGAGTTCACTGGAACCTCACGATTCGAAGCAGGCGTCCCTAAACAGATCAACCTGAACTTCACCCAGGAAACGGCACCAGGCTCGGTATCGGTCCTTTGGTCCACCGAAGACATGCCTGAGGCCGCCATTCCCGCCTCCGCGCTCGCCACTCATATCGCGATGAGCGACGAGGAAGTGGCGGAGTTCGCGAAACACAACATCACTTCACGTGGTGGAGACGCACTCAAGTACGGCGACGAGATCGTGATTGAGATTCGTGGCATCGATGGACAGCTCAAACAAACGATCGACACCTTCGGCATCGACACGACCTTCGAAAATGTCCTCTACCCCAAGGGCACCCGGCTTGCCGCGCTTCGTGATGGTTACGGGCTGAAGCGCCAAACCCCTGAAATGCGCCGATTCCTCGGACTCGCGCAACACCTTGTCGATGCAGGTGATCCCGCCGTCTACGGGCAGACCTACCACAAACACCCACTCCAATATCCTTACGAAAAGAACCCGAATTTCCGTGTTGGAGACACCAACATGCTCTTCATCCCAACCGCCGGAGATTCAGCGGTTCCGGTTGCCACAGGCTATGCGATGGCGCGAATCGGCGGAGTCTTGGACTACGAGAAAATCGACCCTCGTTACGGCATGTCGCAAAATCAGTACCTGATCGAAAACTTCGTTTTCGAAGGCATCTACTGGCTCGACCGCTTCCCGGATTACCCACACGCGATCTTCGATCACGACGATATCGATGGCGGTCTGTACATCGACGATAAGTTCCCCGAGCGCGGCAGCGACCCGAATTACGACGCGCCCAAGCCATTGCTGGCGACCATTCAAACCCAGCGCGGAGTCAGCGCACTGCGAGTGCCCTACCAAAACGTCGAAGGGAATCACGGCATCTTCTTGCCCGAACCCACGCTCCCCTTTGATATCGAAGCGTTCATGGCCAATCAGCTCTCGTATTTTTTCGCCCACGGCGGAGAGAAAATCACCGACGATCCCTGCCTGAGCGACTACTCACTCGAAAGCTGCGATTGGTACGACAAAGACAACTGGCAACGCCCGGTCGTCGAGTAATTGTCGGTTTTCGGTTTTCGGGCTGGGAGGCTGTCGCATAAGTATCGATGACGAGGCTGTTTTTGTGATTGGTCCGCGAGCCCTATGGCTCGCTTGCGATGGGTCCGCGAGGCCTCATGGCTCGCATGTGTTTGAATAATCGCATGGTCCTACGAACCGATCGCATGCAGGCCATAGGGCCCACCCATCGCAGAATCACAGAAATCGCAAAATCAACCGAAAACGGTTGCCAGAATTTCTGGAGTCAAGTCAAAGAGACAGCCTCCCACGCCTATGGCCTAATCGAATAGCCTTGCCAAGCGAATCGCAATGCCGGGCTGGAGCCCGGCGCACCAATCACAAACCTGAAACCCGACAACCTGAAACCTGAAACCTGAAACCTGAAACCTGAAACCTGAAACCCGAAACCTGAAACCTGAAACTCGCAATACCGGGGCTGGAGCCCGGCGCGCGCATCACCGACCGCCCCACTATTGCTTCGCCAAAATTCGTGCGCACCTTCCGAAGGTAGAAACCCTAGGAGGTGCCATGATTTTCGCGTGCTCCCAATGTGGTCAGAAGAACCGCGTTCCCTCGAATAAATTATCCGATCTGCCAAAATGTGGCGCCTGTCATACCCAGCTGAAAGGAAGTCAGGCCCCCGTTGAAGTCACCGGCGATGAGTTCGATGACGTTGTGGCAAACTCAACCATCCCCGTCATCGTCGACTTCTGGGCCCCTTGGTGCGGACCGTGCCGCATGGCAGCGCCCGAGCTCGTAAAATTGGCGAAGGCGCAGGGCGATAAGGTATTGGTCGTGAAGATCAACACCGACCAATATCCCGAAGTGTCAGCCAAACAAAACGTTCGCGGCATCCCACTCTTCAAGAAGTTTAGCGGTGGAAAAGAGGTCAAGAGCCAGGCTGGCTACATGACCCAATCGCAGCTGGAGAAGGTGTTCGAGCTCTAGTGAGCAAGGCCGGCAAGCTCAAGCAATTCAAGACGTGCACGGTGGATGCGTGACTTGGCAGCCGGGATCGAGAGGTCGAGTCTTTCGGCGATGACGCCAACCGATGCATCCTGTCCAACCCGCAAATCCAACACCTCTCGATGTTTGGCCGAGAGAGCGCCCCACGCATTCTGGAGGGCACGCAAGGTCTCCCGGTCCTCAGCATCGCGATGAACCGAGGTTTCCGACGAAACGAAAGACAGCGCGTCGTCGCTCAGGTGACCTCGATGACGTTTATTCTTACGAATGAACATCAACGCAGCGTTGGCGGTCACGCGATGCAGCCACGAACCCAGCTCCGAGTCCCCACGGAAAGAATCCAGCTTTCGGTGAAGCGTCAACAAGACGTCTTGAGCAACATCCATCGCATCGTCATCGGTTCTCACGATGCGACGGGCCACCCGGAAAATCCGCCCATAATGCATCTCAGAGATCACGCGGAATGCCTGAGCATCGCCGCCCTGAGCTGCTGAAATAAGGCCCGCTTCGTAGGCATAGCGGTCCTCGCGTGACGCGGTGGCAAGGATAGATTGGTAGGCTTTTAGCCGTGTTTCAAAACTCATCGAAGACCTCTTCGTAGGCGCCCAGCAACAAAAACTTAATATGATTATCGATCGACTCCGCGCTGAGGTAGGCCTCAAGCATCGGTTTGAAATCGTCGAATTTAGGGTCATTTAGATGTCGAACACTCATCACCAGATTGTGGTGTGCATGGTCGATCATCGTGGCAACAAAAATGGGTGAGAAACCCTCGCGCACCCGACCGAGCTTGGGTACAAGCTGTACGAGCCAATCCAAGCTCTCTTTGTGTTTCTTCTTTTCGAGCAGGACCA
>JBFFMO010000716.1:0-3127 GCA_041554035.1 Allomicrovenator sp.
CCCGTATCTGCGGCAGCGTGGACTCGACGTCTTCGCTTACAAGAAGGGCCGACGCGCCTGCCTTTGCTGCGGTTTCGACAAATAGATGCCCGTCAAAAGAGGGTCCTTTGAGCGCCACGAAGAGCTCGGACGCAGCGACACTGCGGGAATCGGTCGACACTCCGCACACAACGGCATTTGAAGTCGAAACACCGTCACACCACTGTGCCAAGGTATCGAGATCGAATCGTTCGATTCGCTTCATCGTGACTCCTTCACATCTTGTGCAACCCATACGTCGTTGAAGGGCCGACGTTCGCGGCCCACTTCCTGATAGGTCTCGTGGCCTTTGCCTGCAATCAAAACAATATCATTCGAAGTGGCGTTTCCTAGAGCTTCGCGAATCGCCTCACGACGATCAACACGTCTGATCACGCCCTTGCCTTCCGGAAACGAATCCGAGACCGATTGACTCAGGCCCTTGGCCATATCGTCAAGAATCGCCTCGGGATCTTCGGTCCTCGGATTATCCGAGGTCAACACCACGACATCTGCCGCTTCGGCAGCGCGGGCCATCAGTGGGCGTTTGGCACGGTCGCGGTCTCCACCGCATCCACACACCACGATCAGGCGGCCAGCGGTCAATGGGCGCAAGGTTTCCAGCACGCTTTCAAGGGCATCCGGCGTGTGAGCGTAATCCACAAAAGTCGGTGGGGTCTTGAGCGCTCGTTCAAGGCGACCTGCTGGACCCGGGGCCTGCTTGACCCCCTCGATCACAACCGGCGCCTCGATGCCAAGACCCAACGCCGTGGCGATGACGGCCAGCAGGTTTTCGACATTGAACGCCCCCAAAAGCGGCGTTTGGATGTCCATATCGACATGCTGGCCAAAGACTTCGCCCGACGCCCGAAACGAAGTCCCCAAAACATCAAAACGGATCTGCGATGCACGGAAGTCAGCCTCCGAGTTCAAGCCGTAAGTCACAACCTTGGCCCCGCTCGATTCGGCCAATTCCGCAAAATACGCGCCTTCTGGATCGTCAAGGTTGACCACGGCCAGCGGGCGCTTTGAGTGGTGAACACTCGAGACCACATGCTGGCCAAAGAGCCTGGCTTTCGCGTCGCGATAAGCTTCCATCGTGAGATGAAAATCCAAATGGTCTTGAGTGAAATTCGTGAACACGACGGCGTCAAAAAAGGTCTCTTCGACGCGGTGGGTGGCCAGCCCGTGGCTAGACACCTCCATCACCAATTCCGAGACGTCGTCGTCCACCATCGTCGCCATCAGGCGCTGAAGTGTGGCGCTCTCGGGCGTGGTGTTGGCAGCGGGTTCCTCGTGGCCTGGCCAACGATAGGACACGGTCCCGACCACACCAACTCGGCGTTTTGCATAGGTCAGCACCTGTTCCAGCAGAAACGAGGTCGTGGTCTTGCCGTTGGTCCCCGTCACACCGATCGTCCGAAGCTTCAGAGACGGAGCGTCGTAGACGGTGGCCGCAATCTTGGGCAGAAGTGCTCGGGTATCGTCGCAAACGATGCAATCGGTGCCAGCGTTTCCACGTTGGCAAATCAACGCCACGGCGCCGTTTTTACGAGCTGATTCTAGAAATCGGTGTCCGTCGGCTTCGGCGCCAACCAGGGCCACGAAGACCGTTCCGGGGCGGACCTCGCGACTGTCGAAAGCCACGCCCACAACATTCGCGTCTGAGTCGATCTGGCCGACCACCTCAAGTTCCGGAATCTTTGCGAGCAGGTCACCTAATCTCATGATTCTACTGCATCGTCCCTGTCGAGGGCTCCTCGGCCATCAACGCTTGGTGAGAAGCCGGTGACAACACCAGCACGAGGTCAACCTCTTCGCCCAACGGAGTGCCAGCGGGCGGCTCCTGAGAAACCACGCGGCCCCAGCCTTCAACCTTGGGAAGTTGGCCAAACTCTCGGGCGCGATCGATCGATTCTCTGAGTGTCATTCCGCGGAAATCGGGCACGGTATCAGGATCGTCGATGGCGATATGCGGCAACACGACGGTCTCCATCTCAAGAGTCTGCGGCCTGTTCAGCTTCTCCAATTCCTTGATCGATTGTTCGTCATCGAATTGAAACCGCTTGTCGCGAGGCAAAGGACGAACGCCGCGAAGCGCCAGAGCTTCGCTCATGATTCGTTTGAACGCAGGAGCCGCAACCACTCCACCGTAATGACTTTTATGGGGTTCATCGACCATGACCAGAACGACAAATTCCGGGTCTTCAGCGGGTGCAAAACCAATGAAACTCGCCAACCACATATGCGCGTCGTAGCGACGTGTCTCGGGATTGACCTTCTGAGCCGTACCGGTCTTGCCAGCCACCGTATAGTGTTCGAGCGATGCTTGTTTGGCGGTGCCATCTTCGCGGGTGACGAGGCTCATCGCCCACGTCGTCTGGCGAGCCACTTCAGGTGAAAGAACACGGCGCACCAGGGTTGGCTGCGTGTCCTCGATGATCTTTCCGTCCTTATCCACCGTGGATTTGAGGATGCGAGGTTGCATCAACATCCCACCATTGGCGACGGTGGCGATGGCGTTTGTCATCTGCAATGGCGTGGCGGTGAGACCCTGACCAAATGCGATATTGGCAAAAGAAACCTCGGCCCAGCGATCCGGGGGCCAGACCAGGCCCGGCTGCTCGCCGCGGACTTTCAACGCTGACGTCCGACCGAAACCAAAGGCCCGAATATATTGATAGAGTTTGTCGCGGCCGATCGTCTGGGCGATCTTGTAGGCACCGATATTCGACGAGACTTGAACGATTTGGGCGGCTGAAATCACGCCGGAGGCATGGCTGTCACGAATCGAATACTTACCGATTTGAATCCGCCCGCCTTCGGTGTCGAACATCGTGTTCAACGTGATGGCTTTCTCTTGCAGCGCCGCAGCCAGAACCAGGGGTTTAAAAGTGGAGCCGGGTTCAAACGTGTCGGTCACGGATTTGAGGCGCCAGGCGTCGGCTGTAAAATCTTTGAAACGATTTGGATCGAATGCGGGCGTGCTCGCCATCGCAAGAATCTCACCGGTCTTGGGGTCCATGACGACCGCGTAACCGCCCTTGGCATCGTAGTCTTTGACTTGCTTGGAAATGGCCTCCTCGGCCACACGCTGCAATCGCTCGTC
>JBFFMO010000717.1:0-3124 GCA_041554035.1 Allomicrovenator sp.
AGCATCCTGCGCGAAGACCCCACGAACCTCGACCGGCATCTGGATATCCTGATGCAAGCCTGTCGAGCCTTTGAATACGCCCACGATATCGGCGTGCTGCATCGAGACATCAAGCCCGAAAACGTAATGGTTGGGACCTTTGGCGAAGTCTATGTGATGGATTGGGGGCTGGCCGTTTCGGTAAACGATGGGCAATTTGGCCTGCCTAATGCCAAAGAATCGACCTCCATTGTCGGCACGCCGGCTTATATCGCACCGGAAATGACCATCGGCGATGGGACACGATTGGCCGCCTCGACTGACGTCTACCTGCTTGGCGGCGTGCTCTACGAAATCGTCGCGGGAAAAGCTCCCCACCAAGGCAAATCGCTTTTTGAGGTCTTCCGGTCTGCGTACGAAGGCAAAGAACGGCCCTATCCCGACGCCCTTCCGCGCGAGATGAAGGAAATCATCGAAAAAGCCATGGCGCTCAAAAACGAGGACCGTTTCCAGACGGTCTCAGAGTTCCGAGAGGCCCTCAACGGCTGCCGGGCTCACCGCCATTCAGTCGAACTTGCCCTGGAAGCCCTCGAGCGACTCGGCGAGCTCAAAGCCGGTCTGAAGGGCTCGTCGATCGATGTCTATCGCATCTTTGGTGCAGCCCGCTTTGGTTTTGAACAAGCGCTGAGCATCTGGGCTGATAATACCGAAGCTAGCGAAGGTCTGCAGGACGCCCTCATCACCATGTTCGGCTTTGAAGAAAGGCACGATAATTTCGAAGCCGCATCGTCGCTCTTCAACGACATCAAAGACCCAGACGCCGAATTAGTTCAGCGTCTGAATACACTTAAAGAACGCGTGAGTGGTGCGGCCAAAGAACTCGCCCACCTGCGGCAACTGCGTCAAGATCTGGACAGCGACGTCGGTTTGGCGGCGAAATCAAAAGCCCTGACCGTATTCGCCTTCGGCTGGCTGCCCTTCATCTGGATTCGGGAAATCACGCTCGCCTTGGGGCTGGAAAACGAAGCGTGGCCATTTTTTGGAACGTCGACTTTGTTCTTCCCATTGATGGCAATCATGACGGCTGTGGGTTGGAAGGGTTTTCGCGCAAACACCGCCAATCGCGTGCTAATCAAGGCGCTCTGGATCTTGTGGACTGCCAGCTATTTCATCCATGCCGCCACCTGGTTTGCAGGCGCCCCACTTCACCTTGGAATCGCATCTGAGATCATGATGTTCGCAGCGGCCCTGATTTCATTGGGAATGGTTCTGGAGAAGCGGCTGCAATACGCTGGATACGTGTTCGGAATCGGCGCCGTCGTCGTGATGTTCCTGCCCGACCACCTTTATGCCGTCTACAGCTTCAGTGGGTTTGTCGCCTCATTGGCCTACGCCATTCCCGGACTCATCAAAGCGCGGAAAAACGCCTGACCGGTACACGGTCATCTGGCGACCGGTACCCGGCCATCTTGGCCGCATGCGATTCTCAGCGTTTTTTACGACGCCCAGTATTTGTTCCCCGATATTTTGGCGGCTCAGCAGGTTTGGTGCTTCCCGACTTGCCGGTGCGCGCAGCACGTTCCGCCCGGTCTTCCGGCGGAATCAGCGCCTTTTGGCCACGGCCAATCAAATCCGAACGGCCCATCTTCATCAAAGACTCACGCAGAATCGGCCAGTTTTCTGGGTCGTGATATCGCAAAAATGCTTTATGCAATTTACGGATCTTGGCGCCCCGTGGAACGACGACTTCTTCGCTGTCTTCAGTGACTTTTCGCAGCGGGTTTTTGCCCGTGTGATACATCGCTGTGGCAGTGGACATGGGACTTGGCAAGAATGCCTGCACCTGGTCGACCTTCAGATTTTCACGTTTCAGCCATAGGGCCAATTCCAGCATATCTTCGGTCGTCGTACCCGGATGTGCCGCGATAAAATAGGGAATTAAATATTGTTTTTTGCCGGCCGATTCACTGGCCTGCATAAATAATTCGGCAAATTTATCGTAGCTTCCGATTCCCGGCTTCATCATCTTGTTGAGCGGGCCATCGGCCACATGTTCCGGCGCAACTTTCAGGTAACCGCCCACATGATGTTTGGCCAATTCGTCGATATAACGAGGGTCTTTCACGGCCAAGTCGTAACGGATACCCGACGCAATCAGGACCTTCTTAATTCCTGGAATTTCGCGCGCGCCCTTATAAAGGTCGATTAACTCACCATGGTCGGTGAGCAGGTTCGGACAAACGTCAGGGAAAACACACGAGGGTTTTCGACATGCGGCCTCGATTTCGCGGCTCTTGCACTGAAGTCCGTACATGTTGGCCGTGGGCCCACCGAGGTCCGAAACCACGCCCGTAAAACCGGGCATTTCGGTCAACGATTCAACTTCGCGCAAAATCGATTCTTTGGAGCGACGCTGGATGATGCGGCCCTCGTGTTCGGTGATCGAACAGAAGGTGCATCCACCAAAACAACCACGCTCGATGATGATCGAATTCTTGATCATGTCCCAAGCCGGAATCTTGGCTTTTCCGTAGGCTGGATGCGGGCCACGAGCAAAGGGAAGGTCGTAAATCCCGTCCATTTCTGGCGTCGACAGCGGCACCGGTGGCGGGTTCAACCACACCTCGCGATTGCCATGTTGTTGAACGATGGGGCGTGCGTTGCCTGGATTGGTTTCATTATGCACCGCGCGCGAAGCTTGCGCGTAAGCCACGGTATTGGTCGAGACTTCTTCGTAAGATGGAATTCGAATCACCGTCGATTCACGCGGATGACGCCACGGCTCGGTGAGCTTCACGGCCACATCCAGAACATTCATGTGTTCGGGAACCGTCGAGAGCGGGAAAACCGTTCCGCGAACATCGGTGATGTCTTTGACGGCTTCGCCCTGTGCGATGCGATGCGTGACTTCCACGAGCGCTCGCTCGGCGTTGCCGTAGAGCAAAATGTCGGCGCGGGAATCCAGCAGAATTGAACGCCGAACTTTTTCCGACCAATGGTCGTAATGCGCCGTGCGGCGAAGGCTTCCTTCGATTCCGCCTAAGACGATCGGCACATCATTAAAGGCTTCTTTGCAGCGCTGGGCGTACACGATCGAGGCACGGTCGGGACGCAAGTCTGGCGCGCCATCCGGGGAGTACGCGTC
>JBFFMO010000718.1:0-3121 GCA_041554035.1 Allomicrovenator sp.
AAAAAAGTTAGTGGGTCCGGGCAACGCCCGGAAGGAGATGCCAATAGCCAGAAGCCAATAGCCATTATCCACAGGCAAAAGTCTGTATAGTTCACAATGGCGAATGGCCAATGGCCAATGGCTGTTCGATCACAGCCCCGGTGCAAACCCGCGTCGCATCGTGTTCTCGCTGATGGAGCGAGCCTCCAGAAACTGTAACAGATAATCCGGTCCGCCGGCTTTCGCCCCGATACCAGACATTTTGAAGCCGCCAAAAGGTTGCCTGTAGACCAATGCGCCGGTGCACTTTCGGTTGATGTAGAGGTTGCCCACTCGAAAATCTCGGCGAGCTTTGTCCAGATTCAGCGGGGACCGTGAGTAGACACCGCCGGTCAATGCGTAACGGGTGCCGTTTGCAATCGTCAGTGCTTCGTCGAAGGTGTCGGCCTTCATCATCGCGAGCACAGGACCAAAGATCTCCTCCTGAGCCAATCTGGAGTCCGGAAGGACGTCTTCAAAAACTGCGGGCCCAACAAAGGTTCCACCCGCTGGCGCTTCACGGGAGACAAGCAGGGTGGCTTCCTTCTTCCCGATTTCGATGTAGCTCAAGATTTTGGCGCGGGCTTCTTCGTCGATGACTGGGCCAACGCCAAACGCGGGGTCTGTCGAGGGACCAATCTCAAGGCTTCGCACAGCTTCGACAAGGCGTGTCTTGAACTCGTCGTAGGCCGTGGCCACGACGATGACCCGCGAACAGGCCGAGCATTTTTGCCCTTGGAACCCAAAGGCCGATGCCACGACGCCGTGCACGGCTTCGTCCAGGTCGGCGTCTGCGTCGACAATGATGGCGTTTTTCCCGCCCATCTCACAGACGACCGTCTTGACGCCCATTTGGCCTTCGCGGGTGATTCCAGCGCTTTTGAGGATGTTCAGGCCGACCTGCATGCTGCCTGTGAAGGCAATCAAATCCACCTGTGGATGCTCGACAAGGTACGCGCCGACTTCTTCGCCGAATCCGGGCAAGAAGTTCACGACACCGGGTGGGAAACCCGCTTCGCGGCACATCGCCATCAAATGGGCGGCGATGATCGACGATTGTTCGGCAGGTTTCAGAATCACCGTGTTGCCTGCGACCAATGCCGCGACGGCCATGCCAGTCAGGATCGCCAAGGGGAAGTTCCATGGAGCGATGATCGCCGCCACGCCACGTGATTGGTAGAACATCGTGTTCGACTCACCGGCGACGATTCCCAGCTTCTGAGGTTCAGCCAGCCGCATCATCTCAAGGGCGTAATACCGGCAAAAGTCGATGGCCTCGCAAACATCACCATCGGATTCTCGCCAGTTCTTCCCGACCTCGTGCACCATGATGGCGCTCAATTCATTGCGTCGACGGGTCATGATTTCGGCGAGCTTCATCAGCAATGATGCGCGTTCCTCGGCAGGCAGCCGTGACCAGGCCGGATGAGCTTTGTGCGCAGTCTCAACGGCTTTTTGGGCCAGTGGGATATCAGCGGCGCACACCTTGCCGATGGTCTGTGTGGAGTTGCTCGGATTGATCGACGTGATGATTCGATCGGTGCGGTATTCTTCGGTGCCGATGATGATCGGCCAAGTCGTTCCAAAGGTCTTTTGTGCTTCGTTCATCGCCCGGCCGAAGCTCTCGCGATTGTTGACCAACGCAAAGTTCAGCAGCGGCGCGTTCCTGAACCCCATGGTGTTGAGGGGCTTGATATGGTCAACGCCGGAGCTGATTTGACCACCAGCCGGCAGCGCCGGCGCCGCAAGCAATTGGTCGACCGAATAGCCATCTGCGTATGAATGGCGAAGCCAGGACTCATTGCTGGTATTTTCGAGCAAGCGCCGAACCAGATAGGCCATGCCCGGGATCATCTCGCCGATCGGCACGTACTCGCGTACTCGAAAGCCCATCTGGGCCAGCGCCAGCTTCATGGGCTCGGCCATGCCGTAGAGCATCTGGAATTCGAGCGCGGAGTCTTCGATCTTGAGGCTACGAGCGTAGACGATCGCATGGGAAATGCTGCGAACGTTATGAGACCCGACAGCAAGCCGAATATGGGGGTAATTATCCAGCAAGATTTCGGTGCATTTCTCGAAGCAGAGGTCGGTTTCCCATTTTTTGGACCAGACCGGATTTCGCCACGCCTCTTGTTCGCTGTGGATCGTTTCAAAGTCCCAATAAGCGCCCTTGATCAGGCGAATCGTGACAGGAGTGCCGCGCGTTTTTGCCCACGCTGCCAGATCGGCAACGTCTTTTTCAGCGTCGCGCAGATAGGCTTGGATCGCGATGCCGGCTCGGTCGAAGGCCTTGAACTCAGGCTCGTCCAAGAGGCTCTTGAAGAGAGCGATCGTGAGGTCTTTGAACGCGTACTGCTCCATGTCCAAATTGACGAAGGCGCCATTTTGCGCGGCTTTGCGAAAGAGCGGCCGTAACCGGTCTTTCATCTGGCTGATGCTGCCATCGGGGTCGATCGGGTCGATTTGAGAGTAGAGCGACGACACCTTGATCGAGACGTTGACGCGCGGAACCTCGCCCCAAGGGGCTTTTTCGAGCTGGGGATTTGCTTTCCAGTCCCCGGTTTCGCGGATCAGCGTGTCCAGGATTTCATCGTAGCGTTGAGCGTATGCGAGGGCTTCGTCCTCGCTCACAGTGGCTTCGCCGAGGAGATCGAGGGTGAAGGCGAGGTTCGACTTCCAGATCTTGCGCAGGCTCGTGATCGCGTCGGCTGCTGAGGTGCCTGCGATAAACTTCGACGCCATCCCGGTCATCTGTTTTTCGATCTGAGACGCTGCCATCTTGGCAACCAACGAGTCGGGTTTGACCTTGTTCAGGCCCCACGTGAAGGCCGCTGGGAAGTTGGTCTCGGGCCTGCAGAAGTACTCCTGAAGGTGCTCGGCGACCTGAACGTGAGTGCGCAGCGTTGGGAAGACGTCGACAAAGCGAAACATCTCGACCTTGAAGGCTTCGTCCTTCATCGAGATGTCCATCACCTTGCCGCTCCACCAGTCTTTATTGAAGACGGAGGGGGTCTGGCCCTTCATGCGTTCGAAGATCTCTTTGCCAACCAACTTAACGTCGGTGTCGGATACCTTGGCCATGACAGCTCCTGGGCGCTTTGCG
>JBFFMO010000719.1:0-3120 GCA_041554035.1 Allomicrovenator sp.
ATGTTTTGCCCACGGGTCCTGAGTCGCATTCAGGTAAAACCCAGCACCCTGACCAAGGTCGTACTTTTCGTCGTCCGGCACACCCTCGCCCCGAGGGCTGGAGTCCGGTGCGACGATAATGACGCCGTGTTTTGCAGCGTATTTCTGGGCATTCGCCTTCGAAATGAAATTCTGCTCGGTGCAGGTGAGCCCGCTTAACCAGTAAACGACCGGGCATTTCTGGGTTTTGGCCTGAGGCGGCAAATACACGCCGACTTTCATTTCACAGCTGACGGCTTTGGATTGGTGTTTCCAGACTTCCTGGGTGCCACCAAATGCCGCATGAGTTTCTGTTCTTTCCATCATAAACCTCGATCTTAAAAGTGAATGACGGTTCGAATCGACTCGCCGTGATGCATGAGGTCAAACGCCTCGTTGATGCGCTCGAGCGGCATATTATGCGTGATGAACGGGTCCAGATTTAGTTTTCCGTTCATCGAATCTTCGACGATTCCAGGCAACTCGGTACGGCCACGAACGCCGCCAAATGCCGACCCACGCCAGACCCGACCGGTCACCAGCTGAAACGGGCGAGTTTTGATTTCTTGTCCGGCACCGGCCACACCAATGATGACGCTTTCGCCCCAACCCTTATGGCAGCATTCAAGCGCTGAGCGCATCACATCGACGTTCCCGATGCATTCGAAGCTGAAATCCACGCCGCCATCGGTCATGCCGACGATCACGTCTTGGATGGGGTCTGAGTGGTCTTTGGGGTTCACACAATCGGTGGCGCCGAGTTCCTTGGCGAGGTCGAATTTCCCAGGATTGATGTCGACACCGATGATGCGGCTGGCCCCGGCCTGTTTGGCGCCCACGATGCAGGCGAGCCCGATTCCGCCGAGTCCAAAGACCGCGACGGTGTCGCCTTTTTGGACCTTGGCCGTGTTATGAACCGCGCCGATCCCGGTCGTGACGCCGCAACCCAAGAGACAGACCTTTTCGAGGGGTGCGTCTTTGTTGATTTTGGCCAACGAGATCTCGCACACGACCGTGTATTCGCTGAACGTGCTGCAGCCCATGTAGTGGAAAATCGGCTTGCCTTGATACGAAAAGCGCGAGGTTCCGTCGGGCATCAGACCTTTACCCTGCGTGGCCCGGACGGCCTGGCAGAGGTTGGTTTTTCCGGATTTGCAGAATTTGCATTCGCGGCATTCCGCCGTGTAGAGCGGGATGACGTGGTCGCCGACGGCCAAAGAGGTAACACCTTCGCCGATCTCAACCACCACGCCTGCGCCTTCGTGGCCAAGGACGGCGGGGAAGATGCCTTCGGGGTCGTCGCCGCTGAGCGTGAATGCATCCGTATGACACACACCAGTATGCGTAATTTTGACGAGGACCTCGCCCTTACGTGGAGGCGCGACGTCGATCTCGACGATTTGTAGGGGCTTTCCGGCTTCGAATGCGACTGCTGCGCGACTTTTCATGGGGTCTCCTAGACTTGGATTTACTTTAAATATGAACGGAGTAGGGCGTTGACGTCTTCAACGACCTGTTTCTCTGATTCGCTTGATTCACCCGGCGTGAACGTTTCACGCAGATGGGCTTCCAAAACTTCCATCATCAGGCCGCCGACTGCTCCACGGACCGCAGCGATTTGCTGCAGTACGGCGGTGCATTGAGCGTCCGACTCAAGCGCTGTCTCCAGCGCGGTGAGTTGCCCTTTGATGCGTCGAACACGAGCAAGGACGCGTTTTTTTTCATGGGGTGTATGCGGCATGGGACTCCTGATGAACTATACTGGGGTATAGTATAATTGCTGGAAAGATCAACCCTCCCAACGCGCGGGTTGAATGTGTACAGATGATGAGTTAATCCAATCCTATGCGACTTTCAGCGACGATTCGTGGCGTCGTCTACACGTTCTCTTCTGTGAAAGAGGTGTTGGCGAAGGCTAATCCGCCCAAATCGGGTGACCAGCTTGCGGGCATCGCTGCGCGCGACGCTGTAGAACGCGTTGCGGCCCGTGCGGCCTTGTCCAATCTGACGCTGGCTGACCTTCGGGAAAACCCGGTCGTCCCCTACGAAATCGACGAATTGACGCGCATGGTCGAAGACACACTCGATCCCGTGGCCTACGAGGCGGTCAAAGATCTGACCGTTGGTGAGTTTCGGGAATGGGTGCTGGACACCGCGACCACGGGTGAAATGCTGCGCTCTGTCGCAGCCGGACTTACGCCCGAGATGGCTGCCGCGGTCACGAAATTGATGTCTAATTTGGACCTGATGACGGCCGCTGCAAAAGCGGTCGTGGTTGTTCGCGCCAATAATACGCTGGGTTTGGCAGGCCGCTTGTCTTCGCGCTGCCAGCCCAACCATCCAACCGACGACGTTGAGGGTATTCTGATTTCGGCGAGGGAAGGCCTATCCTACGGCTGTGGTGACGCCGTGATCGGTGTAAATCCGGCGACGGATACCGCCGAGTCCACCGCAGAGATTTTGAAAGTTTTGACGGATCTGACGCAGCGAAACGGCATCCCGACTCAAAACTGTGTTCTGTCGCATGTGACCGTGCAGATGGCGGCGCTGAAATTGGGCGCACCGATGGGGCTGATGTTCCAGTCGATGTCGGGGTCAGAAGCGGGCAATCGATCGTTTGGGATCTCGGTCGGGTTGATGGACGAAGCGTGGGACATGATGAAAAAGATGACCACGACCCGCGGTCCAAACGTCATGTATTTCGAAACCGGCCAGGGCTCGGCGCTTTCGGCCGATGCCCACCATGGCGCGGACCAAGTCACGCTTGAAGCTCGCTGTTACGGCTTTGCTCGGCGCTACGAGCCGTTTTTGGTCAACACCGTCGTGGGTTTTATCGGTCCAGAGTATCTGGAAGACGGAAACCAAATCACGCGGGCAGCGCTTGAAGACCATTTCATGGGCAAGCTCATGGGCCTTCCGATGGGCTGCGATGCTTGTTTTACGTACCATTCCCGCATGAGCCAGGACGAGGTCGAGAGCCTCAAGGTGTTGTTGGCCGCGTCTGGCGTTTCGTACTTGATGTCGCTGCCCGTGGGCGACGATATCATGCTGAATTACCAGTCGACGTCGTACCACGACATCCCGTCGCTGCGGGTGGTGAAG
>JBFFMO010000720.1:0-3119 GCA_041554035.1 Allomicrovenator sp.
CACCAATTCGACCCACTTATCAAACAAGTACCCGGCCTCGAAAAGTCGGCAAATTTTGCTGCGGGTTGGTTTGTACGTCTGGGTCTAGCGCCGTTGGCCGAAGCGATGGGGACAGCGGTTGCGCTGAACGAGAAGGTCGAATCACAGTTTCGGCGCGTGGATGCTGACGACCGTGACCTCTCGCGCCAAGGCGCGCATCGACAGCTTCGCGAAGGATTTTCGATGGTCGTCATGGGGCATAGCCACCGACTGCGGCATGTCGCTTTGCCCGAAGGGGACTTCGTAAACAGCGGTTCCTGGGTCTGCGGACACGCTGAATGGGCCTCGATCGACACACATACGATGCAGGTTGGGCTCTTTCGCGACGGCGCGCATATCCCGGGGAAACGAACGCCGATATCGACGTAGTCGGTTGACACCACGAGATCCTCAACGCTACGTTTCAAGCGGCTTAAACCGATACAGAGGTTCCTTTGAACGACGTCGCCCAAATTTTCGAAGTTGGTCCACGAGATGGACTTCAGAACGAGTCGATCATCCTGCCCGCTTCTCAAAAAGTCGAGTTGATCGAACGACTTGTGCGTGCTGGAGCCACCAACGTTGAGATTGGTTCGTTTGTTCACCCCAAATGGGTGCCGCAGATGGCCGACACCGAAGCCGTCGCCCGTGCCATCACGAGAGTCGAGGGCGTAAAATATTGGGGCCTCGTACCCAACATCAAAGGCCTTGAGCGCGCCATCGACTCAGGCATGCGCCATGTCGCCGTTTTTATGTCGTCGAGCGAGACGCATAACCAGAAAAACGTCAATTGCACGATCGAACAGAGCTTCGAAAATATCCGTGCAACCATGAAAATCGCCCTAAAAGAAGGCTTGCAGGTTCGAGCCTACATCTCGGCTGTATTCGGTTGCCCATTTGAAGGCGAAGTCGATTTCGACCGCGTCTTGAGCATCGGCGACACGCTCTTAGATATGGGCGCCTGCCAGATTTCATTGGGCGACACGACCGGCATGGGTCAACCACTCCAAGTTCGTGATGGAGCCAAACGTGCCGTCACACGATGGGGCGCCGATCAGGTCGCGCTCCACCTCCACGACACACGCGGTTTGGGGCAGACCAATGCGTTCGCGGGATTCTTGGAAGGCGTTCGTAATTTCGACTCGTCGGTGGGCGGCCTTGGTGGCTGCCCCTACGCTCCAGGCGCCCCAGGAAACCTGAGCACCGAGAATTTGCTCGGACTTATGGACTCGATGGACGTGCAAACCGGCGTAGACATGCAGGGTATTCGAGAGACCTCGGCCTGGCTCGAGGCCGCAGTCGGCTTCTCTTTAAAGCATTAACATGACCGCCATCCAAGATTTTCTGGAACTCGCCGGTGTTCACGACGCGGCCGGTAAAACGGCCACGCTTGAGGCCTACATCGACCTGCTTCTGCAATTCAACGCGTCAATGAACCTTATCGGGCCCATGAGTCGCGAACTCATCATCGCGGAATTGATTCTCGACTCGCTGGTCCCTGCATTCGTCTGGCCCGCCGGCAAGACGGCTGTGGACGTCGGGTCCGGGGCTGGCCTGCCGGGCATTCCTCTGGCCGTGGCGTTTCCCGAAGTCCAATTTTGCCTGGTGGAACCTCGCAAAAAACGGGCGCAATTTTTGAAAATCTCATCCCATCGATTGGGCCTCGATAATATCGAAGTATTTGAAAAACGAATCGAAGACCTGCCCGTACGGTCTTTTGATATCGCGACTTCTAAGGCTGTTTTTCAGCCCGTCGAATTCTTGGACGTGATGGGCCCCTGGGTCAGCAGCGGTGGAGCACTTATCTCGATGTGTGCCGCAGATGCCGCGCCCGAGCTCGAGGCGTTTGCCGAAAAAATGGCATTAAAAAAGCGCGCTGAAATCCCTGATTCTTCTGAAAAAACTCAGAAAAAATCAGATATTCAACGCGCCGTTTATGTCTGGGAAAAACCCTGACTTAAATCTTAGCGGCCGGCTTTTGCGCCTGCATGAGCCTCGTCGACCATGATTCGCTGTTCCACGGGATCCTGCCATCTCTTCTGGATTTCAGGACTCAACGATGAAAGCGGATCGAAGTAGAGGAAGCTCTTGCCCGGCTTAACCGACGGAGCGGTGTAGACCGAGATGCCGGTCTCGCGGTTGTAGTATTCGTACGAATGAGCCACGCGTTTTCCGCCGCCACCGGGTGCGTCGACCACAAAGGTTGGGGTGTTAAACCCAGCCAGAGTTCCGCGAACGTGTTTTTCGATGTCGATATTCGTTTGAACGCTCGTTCGAAGGTCCTCAACACCCTGCACCAAATCGTGCTGATACACGTAATAAGGGTGCACGTTGACCTCACCAAGTCGGCGTACGAGCAACTCCATCGTCTCTTTGGTGTCGTTGACGTTGGCGATCAATACCGATTGGTTTCGCGTCGTAATTCCACGCTCATACAAGATATTCATCGCGTCACGCGTGATGCCGGTGATCTCGTTGGGCGAGTTGAAATGAGTATGCAAACACACGTGTTTGTGGAGCTTGCGACCCAGGTCGTTGATGGCGGTCAATGCGTCCAGCCAATCCGTATCCGTCAAAACCTTCATGGGCATGACGGCCGGTCCCTTCGTCGCAAAACGAATGCGACGAATATTGGGCATATTCAAAAGTCGCTCGCCAAGGGCACGAAGATGTTTCGCGGCAAGGTTGTACGCGTCTCCACCTGAGATCACGATATCTTCGAGTTCCGGGCGAGAGTCGATGTATTGGAACGCCTGTTCCCAGCGAGCTGGGCTGACCTTGAGGTCGACCTTTTCCACCGTGTCCGTGTCCACGCCAATGGCGTAGCTGCGTGTGCAGAAACGACAGTAGACAGGGCACGTATTCAACGGAAGAAAGAGCGCCTTATCGGGGTAACGATGAGTCAGACCAGCAACCGGTGCGTCTTCCTGCTCGTGCAGCGAGTCAAGCGTGAGCATCGGGTGATTTTGCGTCAGGCGAGATGCCAACGGGATGAACTGCGTTCGAATCGGGTCGTTCCAGGGATCGGTCCAATCGATGAGGCTCAACAAATCGGGCGTCACACGCACAGCCATAGGGGCGAGGCGGAAGCCTTTCTGAAC
>JBFFMO010000721.1:0-3107 GCA_041554035.1 Allomicrovenator sp.
CAGGGTTTCGTCTGCAACGCGATGTGCGCCCACATAGAGGACCGCGAGGGTGCCGATTCCTGCCAAGAGGGTCATCGTGGCTTGCATGGCCCCGCGAATGGAAATGAGCTTGATGTTGGCTCGGACAAAGGAATCGTTGATCACCGCAAATTCGGCCTTTTCGCGTTTTTCCATGGCGTAGGCCCTTACAATCGCGACTCCCGAGAGATTTTGTTGAACTTGAGAACTCAGGTTCGACAGTTCGCCTTGAACGATTTTGGTCTGGTTGAAAAGGGCGCGAATGATGAAACGTGCTGCAAAAAGGATGACCGGAAACGGGCCCAGGCAAATGACCGTGAGCTTCCAATCCAAGGGAAGCATCTTCGACAGCGCGATGAAGTAGGCGGTGATCGTGTTCACGATGTGCAGGAACGAGATCGCGTAGAGCAGCCGAATGAAGTTCACGTCATTCGAAACACGGCTTGTGAGGTCGCCGGTTGCCATCGTCCCAAACCAGGCCGGTGATAGACGTGTGAGCCGATCGTAGAGTTCATTTCGAACGTCGAACTCGATGAGGCGCCCGGCGTTGAAGATCTGAACTCGACTTACGACTCGCGCGATGCCGGCGCCCACGGCGAACACGATGATCGCAAGTGCGTGGTCCTTGCACGCTTCGAGCACGGATTCAGCATTTACGCCCTTGGCCTGCATGGAGGAGATGGCGTCGCCGATATGCCCGGGGATAAGGAGCCCCAGATAATTCGTCGCCAAGAGAAACACCGCCCCGACGATGAAACTGGGCCAGTATCTCACGAAGTAAGTGACGATGCGGCGATTTCGCTTTGAAAATGTCATAATCTAGCGAACTCGCAGCCCGATTCGGTTCCATCGCACGTCCCCGGATAGAGGATCAGTCGACCATGCGATGAAAAGGGGCTTACCCATCAAAGAAGGGGCGTCCACAGGCCCAAATGTCCGAGAGTCGCGGGTCTGGGCTGCTCCGCCGTCAGCGGGCACCAAGCTTCGGTTATCTGCCAGTGCAAACACCATGTGTTCGGGCACTCCCGCGAGGCTGGTCATGGTGTAATTATGGACTCGAGGAGAAAACGCCAGCGGATATTGAGCCTCTGAATTCCATTCGACCACGTGCATGACTTCTTCGGACTTCCCGCCCAACTGAACGGCCTGACGGGGCAGGGAGTCTTCGTTCACAAACACCACGTCTCCTTCAAATCGCACGGCGTCTCCAGCCACGGCGATGGCCCGAAGCAAAAGCGTGTCGTCCGCGGTCTGGACGGCCATCAGCTCACCCCGGGCCGGAAGTCGTGATTTGAAGGCAGTTCGGTCGATCAGCACCACGTCTCCGGGACGAAGTGTGGGAATCATGCCGGCGGAATCCACCGTTATCGGGGTCACCAGCCGTGACGTGGTGAACTGCAGGGTGGCCAATACCGGCGCAAAAAACGTGATGAGCGCAAAAAGCCCGTACATCACCGGATGATTATAGGGTTTGAGTATGTACTCGTCGGGACCAATGCGATTTCGAGCGCTTCGCGCCGAGAACAGGACAAATACGCCCCAGAAGAGGATCAAAACCACGATGGGAAGAAGCGGGAAGAACTTCAATGCCGCGAAGAGCAACAAGAAGCCTTCCACCACGGCGACAAAGCCCAGGTTGGCCAGCAGACCCCGCACCCACTGGCCGACGTACATCAACCCGAGTCCAGGTGAGATGAGAGAGAGCAGTGTCGCGATTCTTGCGTCCCGCGGCTTAGTCTCGCCTTTATAGTCTGTGGTTGTGGTCATTTGGCGCCATGGAGTATCTCAGGTCGGAATCTACGACGTGACCGGGACCACCGTCAACGCAACCGATGCGTTGAATAGGAATGGAATTCGCATTCATCGTGTTGTCGTGCGCGAGCTAACAGTGATTGGTTGTCAATCCATGGCATGAAGAATACAACGGGCATCGAATTCAGACTAAGGCGGTAACCTCCATGGCCCAACAAGAACAAAACTCAATCAGCTTGGCCAATTGGCTGGTATTACTGGCGGTGGCGGTGGTTCCGGTGGTTTTCGCCACTGCGTTTTCATCGTTCGAAGACGTGAAATGGGCAGCGATGCTCGCGATCAGCGGTTTAGGGGCCATTGCCCTTGCCGTGGATGTTCTGCGCGGGAAGGCAGTGACTTTCCATGCGGGACGTGTGGCGACGATCGTTTATGTCTTTTGCGCTTTTGTGCTCTTCGCGGCGACCTATGCGCCCGTGCCGATGCTCGGATTGAGTGGCGCGTTGACCTGGGTTTCCGGTGGAGTCTTGTTCCTGCTTGCCTTGTCTTCGTCGGGCCGAGGAATCCGATTTGCAGACCTCGCTCTGGCGGCAGCCGTTGCTGTGCTTGGCGTGGCCATCGTTGGGCTCTTGGACTTCGCGGGAGTTGGTATCACGACGGTCGTTTGGGATCCCCTTGGGGCTCCTGGCGCATTTGATTCCGTTGAGTTTTTAGCGCCGTTTTACGCGGGGGCCATACCTCTTCTGATGAGCGCTGCGATTCGGGTCGCCGGACCACGTAAAGCGGTGTTGGTGATTGCGCTGATTCTGGGTGCGGTTCATTTCGGTCTCACCGTGTCACCGGCGTTGGCTTTCGTTGCTCTTGGCGCAGTATTGGCCGTGAGCATCGTGGTTGTGATTCTCCAAAAACCAGCTCGGGCCGTGCTCTTGTATCCGGTTTTCGGGGTTCTTTTTGCAGTGTCGGTTTTGGTTTCTTTGATGGCCATGTTTGGTCAGCAGGAGGCGACGTTTTCGGACGCGAACCGACTGCCACTGGCGACGTTCGAAGTCGTTCGTACCGAGCAACTGGTGGACGGAAGGCCCCGTGCGACGAATTTCGCCATCGGTAGAAACGAAGAGATTCGGGACGTGGCGGCTTGGAATTACACGACCGGTGTGGCGTTCGATCTTTTCCGGGATGCACCTATTGGCGGCCAAGGCGCAGGCTCTTGGTGGACGATGCAGACTCAATTTCCGCGTGCCGAAGATCCTTTTGTGGCCCGGATGTTCGAGCAATATCCGGCGTTCAAATTGGCTCATAATTCGCTGGCACAACTGCTCGCCGAGTACGGTTTGATTGGG
>JBFFMO010000722.1:0-3106 GCA_041554035.1 Allomicrovenator sp.
CAATTTCCGAAATTCGATTATTTGATCGTCAATGACGACCTCGAATCCGCAAAGTCGGCTCTGGATGCGATCTATGAGGCCTCAAGATTTCGGACAGTGATTCAGTCGAGCCGGGTGCGTGCACTCGTTTCTTCCTGATTTATTGCCGATACCGAGGTGCTTGGTTACGATGTCCAAAGGGCTCGGAGTGCCACCACCCGGGAGTAATTAGGGGCAATTCAATTGTTGAAGCGGGGTGTGGCACCCAATCGGTAGGTCATGGACGCAGCTGAAAAAGAAATTCGAAAACGGGTCGACGAAATCCTCGAAAAAGTGGAGGCGTACCAACCCAATGTGAATCGCGACCTCATTATTCGTGCGTTCGATTTTGGCATGATGATGCACGAAGGGCAGAAGCGTAAAAGCGGCGAGCCCTATATGTCGCATCCCGTCGAAGTGATGGATATCATTGCCGAACTTCGACTCGACTCCTCGTCGCTCGCTGCAGGCCTGCTGCACGACGTCGTCGAAGATACCCAAACGACAGTCGACGAACTCAAAGACCTTTTTGGTGAGGACGTCGCGTTCCTTGTCGACGGTGTGACCAAGCTTTCCAAGCTCTCGTTTAATACGCGCGAAGAAGCTCAGGCTCAGAACTTCCGCAAAATGATCATCGCCATGTCACGCGACCTGCGCGTGATCGTTTTGAAGCTCGCAGACCGTCTGCATAATATGCGCACGATGAAGCATATGCCGCCGCATAAGGCGGAGCGGATCTCGCAGGAAACGGTCGACATTTACGCGCCGATCGCCCATCGACTCGGTATCTCGTGGATCAAGACCGAACTCGAGGACCTCAGCTTTCGTTACCTCTATCCCGAGGCGTATTTCGATATCTCGGACCAGGTCTCTAAGAAGAAGCGCGAACGCGAGAGTTTCATCCGCGAAGTGATCAAGATCTTGGAAGAGCTGACCGAAGAAAATGAGGTCAACGCCGAGATCAACGGTCGCCCCAAGAATTTTTGGTCGATCTATCGCAAGATGCAGAAACAGCAGATCGAGTTTGACCAAGTCTACGACGTGCTGGCCTTCCGCATCATCGTGGATGAGAAGTACCAGTGCTACGAAGCGCTCGGCCTGGTGCATAACCTGTGGAAGCCCATTCCTGGGCGATTCAAAGACTATATCGCGATTCCAAAACCCAATGGGTATCAATCGCTGCACACCTCGGTGATTGGGCCGCAGCAGGAGCGAATCGAGATTCAGATTCGAACCGACGGCATGCATCGTGTGGCCGAGGAAGGCATCGCCGCGCATTGGCTCTACAAAGAGGGCAAAGCGGTTCCAGATCAAGACGATCAGGCGTTCGCTTGGTTGCATCAGCTGATGGAAGAACACCAAGATGCTGATGACCCTCATGAATTCTTGGATGCGGTTAAAATCGATCTCTTCCATGACGAGGTCTACGTCTTCACGCCCCGAGGCGACGTCAAAGGCATTCCTGCCGGTGCGACGTGCATTGACTTCGCCTTCGCCATTCACACAGAAGTTGGACAGCATTGTGTTGGCGCCAAGGTAAATGGCCAGATTGTGCCCCTTCGTCATGTTCTGCACACCGGCGACATTTGCGAAATTCTGACCAATCCGAATCAGAAACCCAATAAAGATTGGCTCTCCTTCGTGATCACCGGTCGGGCGCGGACCAAAATTCGCAACTCTGTTCGGGAAGAACAGCGCGAGCGCAGTCGGGAGTTAGGGCGAGAAGTATTGGACCGTGAACTCAAGCGTTTTGGCACCAATATTCGGGAAGTCGAACGTAACGGCAAATTGATGGACGCCACGCTCAAGTCGAAGTTCCACAACATCGATGAGATGTTGGCCGACGTCGGCTACGGCAAGACCTCACCCGAGACCATCATCACCAAACTCTTCCCCCAAGAACCAGCCGAGAAAAAAGAAAGTCGGTTGGACCAGATCATCAACCGCTTCACCGGTCGAGGAAAAGGCAAGGGCGTCATCATCGATGGCATCGAAGACATCATGGTCACGTACGCCAAATGCTGTAATCCAGTGCCGGGCGACGACGTTGTGGGATTCATCACGCGCGGGCGAGGCCTTTCGGTTCACCGTCGCGACTGCGACAAGATCTCGCATCTTGAAAAAGAGCGAACTCTGCCCGTGTCCTGGGCAACCCGCGACGTGAAAGACAAAGACAGCGGGCGGCACGCCGTCAACGTGCGTGTCTTTTGCACCGATAAACCCGGTTTGCTCGCCAATATTTCCCAGTCTTTTTCGGATTCGGGAGTCAACATCGCTCAGGCCCATTGCCTAACGACCGAAGACCAACGTGCCGTGAACACGTTTGAGGTGATGGTTCAAGACCTCGACCAATTGCAGGACGCGATGAAGAAGATTCGTCGCATCAAGGGCGTCTATCGAGTGGAGCGCGCCTGAGCTGAGCTCCAAGGCCATCATGTTGCAGACATTTGTAGACACGTTTCTTGATTATCTGCGGGTTGAGCGTGGGGCGAGTCAGCAAACGTTGCGTGCTTACACGAGCGACCTCGGTCAGTTTCTGACCTATCTTGAGGACGCGGAGTTTGTTGGCGAACACCCGCGTGACATCAAGTTGATGCATTTTCGCGGCTTCATCGCTGAGCGCTTCGAGGAAAATTCCTCGGCGTCGATCGCCAGAAAGATCTCGGCCCTCCGCTCCATGTGGAAGTTCTTGGTGCGCCGACGATATATCGACGACAACCCTGCAGAACTTCTGAGCACACCCAAAGTTTCCCAACCCCTGCGGAATTATCTGACCGTCGACGAGGTGTTCCACCTACTCGAGGGTCATCAAGCCGATGGAGTGCTTGGCCTCCGGGACATGGCCATGTGGGAAATCGCATACGGAAGTGGGGTACGCGTTTCAGAGCTCGTCGGGCTGAATTTGACCAGCCTGGATCTCTCGGAGGGATGGATCCGCGTCATCGGTAAAGGCGATAAGGAGCGCATGGTTCCTCTAGGCAGAAAGGCTGTGAAGGCGCTTGGCCCTTACCTGTCGCGCCGATCAGAACTTGTTCGCGAGGCCAGCGAAGACCCTGCACTCTTCCTGAACTTCCGAGGAGGCCGGCTG
>JBFFMO010000723.1:0-3106 GCA_041554035.1 Allomicrovenator sp.
AACCAACGCCATCATCTACGCCACCGACCGACTTGAGGCGCAGACCCAACCTCTGACCTGGCAGTCCTACAAGAACGCCAACGGAGTCTGTGTGCTGGATTCACTCTCTCGGACGAGGGGTATTTCGGTCGGATTGCGCGACCTTCAAACCAATGAAACGATAGGAGCGGCTTCCATTCACTGGTCGACGCGCCAGGGAGCTGGCCCTGACCCGGCGTGCGCACTCGCAAATGTGCGTTCGACCAACCAGATCCTTAACGCCGCTCATCCTGGCGCTTCGCTGCTCATCTTCGGGGGCGACACAAACGAGCCAGACCTCGAGTCACAAGCCACGTCCGCCGCCTATTGGGATTGGTATAAAGAAGTCAACGTTGGCCTGAATGGCCCGCTGGGTTTTGTGGATCCAATCTGGAGCAAGTGCAAAGCAAGCGGCACAACGAAACAATGCCTGATCGACAATTGGAGCTTTCGAGGCAACACCGACCGTCGAATCGACTTCCTCTTCGTGCGAAGACCAAACGGAGCGGTCCCCAATATTCTGCGAGCGCATACGATCACGTTCAATGAAGCGAACGCAGCCGATCTGCAGCTGACCGGCGCAGACAGTCAATACGGGTATTCAGACCACCGCTCAGTGTTGATGCGTCTGCAATACTGAGCCCTCAGGGCACCTGCGGCGGAATCGCGATCAAGAGCAAACGACGGTCCACAGTGCTGGCTTCACGACTTCGCAGATCAAGGCGCGCCCTGACGAATTTCACAGATGTTCCAGACGATATCGTAGAATTTGTCCCAAACTCCATTCGCCAACACATCTTCGAACCGGGCAGGACTCCGGGATAGGTTTCGGCGTCACCGTCGTTATCCCCATCAACCGCGCCTGTCGCCGGACTGCATCCTGCGGCCGTGCCGTCCGCCACTAATCTCGTGATAAAGGGACCAAAGGCTCCAGCATCACCCGATTCTTCGCGAAGCAACGGTGAGACCGTCAATGGCAGCTGCGAGAAAAGCTGCTGCGCGCCTGTTTTCAGGTCGTTGAGCACCGCCGAATCACTGGTTTGGTAAACAAATCGACTGCCGTCCGCACGTAGCGTCGCGCTGCCAAGAGCCAATCCGTCGGCAACATCAAATGCCGTCCCCGTTCCCGAAATATCCTGCTCATCGTAGAGGCTCAACACCTTGATCTGACGGCTGAGCATCTCAGCCCCCACGCCCAGGGGCGTGAAGGTGGCGCAACGGGCCGCCTGCGAAGCTGGACATTGGTCATTGGCGTCGGTGATGTGCGTGTACACTTTGAGGGCATCTGACCTGAAACCAACACATCCCACTCCCGATGCCGCGCAGTTTTTGGAGGCGTTCAGGCAATTTGACCCATCAACAGCACACGCTGCCGCATGGGTAGGCGCTTCCTCAAAACCGCCGCCAGTGCCGCCACCCGCAAGCGCGAGCACAGAAGAGGCCGCGCTTGCTTGTGGAGAAATCACATTCACAAAGGTGTCGATCGTGTCCCACTTGGCGACGCCCGTGTAGATATTCACCGCACACTGCCCTGTCTGAGCCACACAATGTCCGGCGACACTGCAATTCGCATTCGTGGGACACTGTTCATCGGCATCACATGAGGTTCCCAAATCGGTGCACGTCAACGCCTGAACCGCCGTGACCAGCCCGGACTGCAACGTCGAGAAATACGGGGTCATCGAACCCGTATTATCGACACTTAAATAAAAGTCTGCGTTCTCGACAAAAGGCCGAAGCGGGATTTTCAGGTTGGCCGGTGAGGCCGGCCGGCCGTTGGGCAATTGCACCACGTACACGCCCGTGGCCCGCGAAGAACTCGTCGCCAGCGCGGGGTCGGTGCCCAGCGCGATTTCGACCGAATCCCATTCCTCGTCGTCGTCACTGTCGAAATCGAGTGGGTCACAGCCGTTAGCGGCTTCGGCACTGTCGGCCAGTCCGTCATTATCGCTGTCACGGTCGATATAATCGGGGATTCCGTCGAGGTCCGAATCGCGCGGATTGAGCGGGTCGAGCCCGG
This sequence comes from Allomicrovenator sp., assembly GCA_041554035.1. Lineage (GTDB taxonomy): Bacteria > Myxococcota_A > Bradymonadia > Bradymonadales > Bradymonadaceae > JBFFMO01. Next base: position 2,039 of record JBFFMO010000723.1, read on the forward strand.
CCTCATCGGCGTCCAAATAACCATCCCCATCGCTGTCTTCATCAAGATAATCAGGCGTCTGATCTTGGTCGGTATCGCGCCCTGGTGCGCCCTCGACGCTATCCGGAATGCCGTCATTATCGGCGTCCCCATCCACCACAACCATGTCCGGTTCAGCGTCCATCCCCATGTCCATGCCGAAATCTCCCCCCATATCTTCGAGGTTATTCGTGGCGTTGTTGGTCGCGTTATTCGTAGCGTTATTCGATGCGTTGTTGGTCGAATTATTCGTAGCGTTATTCGTGGTGTTATTGGTTCCATTATTTGTCGTGTTATTCGACGTATTGTTGCCATCCACCTTCTTTTTTTGGGTCGCATCACCGCAACCGACCAGACTCAAAATAGCCAACACCTTCACCGCATTTTTCATCCATTCATTCATTCGCCATCTCCATACAAAGGCAGCACCAACCTGCCCAAATTATCGGCCAGAAGCAAGGAAGTCAGCCGCGGCGAGTTCCTCGGCCTCCAGAAACTTAGTGCGCATCGAGTCGAATTCCTCCAAGAGCTTCTCGCGTTCGCGACGGAGCCGCTCCACAAGTTGTTTCTCGGTCTGAAAAAGTGTTCGCGTCAGAATCCGACTTCGATAACGCGACAGCCGCGATCGATAACGCAGGAAGAAAAAACCCGAGACCGGCAAGGTGGCCAAATAGACAGCCGCAAAGAAAAAATCCCCCGTGGCAATCTCCAGGGCCACAAAAAGCCCGGTGTACCAACAACCAAAAACAACTATGCCGACCAGGAATCCTCGGATGGCACGCATCGCCTCGTCTGGTGCGGTCAGGGCAAGTAATTTGGTAATCAAATAAGGAACCACATTATGAATAAATCCCCATATCGCCGGCAAAAAGAACATCATCGCATAGACGGTGAACTTGAAGGCTTCGACCCTGAATGAAAGGCTTTCAGGCGGGCGATCCAGAAACTCGTGTCGCAGGCGCACCTGCCGCAAATGGTCTTTGTACCTCCACACGCGGACTTTCATGTCATTGAGCAACACCGGGTCCGAGACCTCAAAATACCTGATGG
>JBFFMO010000724.1:0-3097 GCA_041554035.1 Allomicrovenator sp.
CAGGCGATTGTTCGGATCCACAGGGTGAAATTTCCGATGTCGTTCTGACCGACGAAGACCTGATGGCGACTCAGATCTGCACCCTGACTGGGGTTCTGGCAGATCTATCCGGAGCCCCGGTGGTCGACTCCATCGTTTCTGCGCGTTTGTCGGTGCAAGCCAACGAGGACCGCTCGGACTTGTGTCTGTCGGGCGATTGCGTCGAGACCTCCACCACGGATTCAGACGGTCGCTACAGCCTTACGGTACCGGTGGCCGGTTTCACTCGAGTTCAGGGTGTTGGTCTCATCACTCCGCCAGCAGGTGCGACCAGTGCGTTTCGCGGCGGAACGGTTCGCTTTGAGGATTGCCCAAGCGCCGACGTCGACATCGTGGCCGATGAAGGGACCGACCTCTATAACGTGAGCATCACTCAAACCGATGACCTCATCACCTGGGATCCGCCGGTCTCGGCCAGTCGGATTTTTGTGACCCATTCTGAGCAATACCTGAAGTGGGCGGTGATCGGCCCAATGGCTTCACCGACCACCTACGGCGTCGTTCCTGGAGCGGCGATCCAAGACATACCAAGCGACGGAAACCCACCGCCTGAAGCCATTGAATCTGGCGATTTGATCAGGGTTTTTGCGTCCGAACCTGGCGAAGGATTTTATGAAAAATCCTACGAAGGTCTGCTCGAGGTTCCCTGATTCGGTGCACCTCGCTCAGTCTTCGGCCGGCTCTCCAGCCTGCGCCATCTTCACAATCTTGGGGTCAAATCGTGCGATGACCTCGACCAAGTCCGTCTGCGCCTGCATCACGCTATGGATGTCTTTGTAGACACCGGGTGCCTCGTCCACCCCCGCCGAAATCAGGGTGATGCCTTTATCGTCCAAGTCCTTTTGCACCGCAGACCAGGTGATGTTCTCCTTGGCTTTCGTGCGCGACATCACCCGTCCAGCCCCATGCGATGCCGACTCCAATGAAGCTGCATCACCTTTCCCACGAACCACAAAACCAGGCGTCGCCATCGATCCCGGGATGATCCCCAGGACTCCCTTTCCTGAAGGCGTAGCGCCCTTTCGATGCACCACGACCTCTTTGCCGTTATGGATCTCCTTCCAGGCAAAGTTATGGTGGTTTTCGATATCAGCCAGCACCTTGGCCCCAAGTGTTTTGGTCACGTGTTTATGAATCAGCGCGTGATTGGCTGCGGCGTAGCGTCCCATCAGGCTCATGGCCTCCCAATACTGGTCGCCTTCTTCACTATCCAAATCCAACCACGCCAGATGCTTCAATTCCTTGGGAAGTTCAGGCCGCAGCTGCTGCGCAAGTCGTGAATAATGACCGGCGATTTTCGCTCCGGCTCCGCGGCTTCCTGAATGAGAGAGCAACGCCAGATAGGTGCCGGCTTTCAGGCCAAGGTCGTCTTGGGCCAACTCCAGCGTTCCGAACTCGACAAAATGGTTTCCGGAACCGCTGGTTCCAAGCTGCGACCAGGCTTTGTCCTTGAGCCCCCGAACGACAGGTGCCGACCAAGACTCGTCCAACACCTCGTGTTCACGTCGTTCGCGCGCTCGGAAGCTTGAGCCGATACCAAAGCGGGTCTCCGCCTCGATCGTCTTAATGAGCCGGTCCTTTTCGCCCTTCAGCGCCCAGACAGGCATATCCAGAACGCTCAATTTCATGCGGCAGGCGATATCAACCCCGACCGCGTATGGAATCACCGCGTTTTCGGTGGCCAAGACTCCGCCAATCGGCAGGCCGTAACCCACATGGGCATCGGGCATCAGGGCGCCCTGAACGGCCACTGGAAGCCGACACGCATTCACAAGCTGACGGATGGCCGAATCATCGAGATCATCGCCGTACATCTTCCATGGCGCGGCCTCAGGGCGTTCCCGCCAAACGGGGGGCGCGTCGGGCGAAGAAAGGAGCTTTGCGAACTCCCCATAATTGGGGTCGTCCACAAATGATGCCGGGTCGTTGGCGACCGTTCGAAGCGCCGATCGGATTTCCCGGGCATTGATGCGACGTTCTCTTAAAGCCCGAATCAGGTTGATGGCATCGGCGACGAGTGGGGTGGGGATTCCCAGGTTGATAAGTTCTCGTGCTTTCATGGTGTTCTCCTTTATGACGTCATCGTCGACGTCTCAGGTCCTAACCATTTCAATTAGAATGCCACTTTCGCAGGAAAGGCTTAGTTGCTGATTTCTAACCGTTTTTTTGTGGCGCGTTATAATGCGTCGGCCTGTGAGGCTATCTGGATGGATTGGCTTTTAGTTATTTGGATAAGGAGCTTCCATTGGCCCACGTGTGCAGCAGGCGCCCGATTTCAGGTTGGTCGACATATCCGCGCAACTTGTCCGACCATGGGCCCGACGCAAAGAGCGGCACCAGATGCGCGCTATGTGGCGCGCTGAGGTTCTTCAGGGCCATCGCCTCTTGGACGATCCAAGCGTATTGAATCAGGACTGCTGCAGGTGGCCAATCACCCCGCACCAGCGGGTCGCGGAACCCGTCGCCGTGCAGCAAGGTCTCGGCTTTGACGGGGATATCGGTGGCTTGAAATGTCCCTCCACATCGTTTTTCCGCCCCACATCGCCCGCTCGCGAACGGATAATGATTGTCCAGAATCGAGATCGTATGGTCGTGGTCCGCGGTCACGATCACCAACGTATCAGGATGGGATTTGGCGAACTCGCGAACGGCTGCAACCGTGCGGTCGAAGTCTTCGATTTCGGCCACAAGCGTTTCGTCGCGGGTCGCGTCGTGGAGTTTCCAATCGATCTGCCCACCTTCAACCATCAAGAAAAATCCGTCCGGGTCGCTTGAAAGCTGGTTGATCGCGAATTCCGTCATCTTCTCCAGCGAGGGTTGCGGCGAGTTTCCCCGCAGACGCGCGCGCGCCCCGGCAAGACCCTCGGGCGCCAGAAGCATCGCTACATTCGCTTTCGTGGGGGCCTCGTCAAAAGTCTCCCGGACCTCGGTCCCCTGTTTTTTCAGTTCTGCGATTTGTCCGTCTGAAAACGCCGCGCGCCCACCCGCGACCACAACGTTGATGCCGTCCCCGGCAGACTTGCTTTTAAAATCGACAAAATCTTTGGCAAGCCCTGCG
>JBFFMO010000725.1:0-3096 GCA_041554035.1 Allomicrovenator sp.
GACACTCGAGGTCGTCATCGTGACGACCGATGGGGGTGGCGACGCGCTGGTCGATGTCGTGCGGACTTCGTTTCTGCCACAAATCGTCTTCGCCCAAACCACGCAGGAACAGATAAAAACCGACTCGGCGCTGATTCCTTTTATCGAAAATAAAATCGCCAAGGGCGGCAAGGCGACCGCCTATGTATGCCGTCGAAGCGCATGTGAGTTGCCCACGAGTGACCCCGTCGTGTTTGCAGCACAGCTATCGCGCATCGAGCCATTCGCTTTGCCCACCGCCCCTTTGAGCGTTCCTGAACCGGGCTACACGCCAAAACCTTACGAATACGACCCCAAAACCAATAAACACTGGGACCCGGGCCACGGGCATTGGCATGATGGACCGCCGCCCGCCGGGCGTTAAAATCCGGCACCAAAAACCGTCATTAATTTGACGAAAACCCTCTAAAACACTGGACTTACCCAAGAATCGGCACTCTTGACGTGCCAATGCTTGACAAGAGGTCAAGCGGACCCGAGTCTGCGCCCGACAAATCCAACCTGGAGTACTATGAAGAGCCTTCTCTCGCTTTGTGCCTTTGGCCTTATTGCATCGCTCGCCGCGTCGTGTTCAGACGACCCCGCCGGCACCGGAACGACTGTAAATAACACGCAGCCCGATACGGGTGTCGAAACTGATACCGGTATGGTCGAGGTCGACGCGGGCAATGATGCCAGCGGCGCGAGCTGCGCAGAAGACAACGGGGGCTGCGATACGCTTGCCACCTGCACCGACGACACCGGTGATGTGGTCTGCGGCGATTGCCCAGAAGGCTATTCGGGTACGGGCGACACGACGTGTACCGACGTCGATGAATGTTTGACCGATAACGGCGGCTGCGACGCGCTTACCACCTGCACCAACTCGGTCGGCGGAAAAACCTGCGGAATCTGCCCCATGGGCTACGACGGCACGGGCGACACGGCTTGTACCGATATCGACGAGTGCGCGACCAATAACGGTGGCTGCGATGCAACGGTCGCCTGTGCCAACACTCCCGGCGGCTTCACCTGTGGCGATTGCCCAGTCGGCTTCACCGGCGGCGGCGACACGGGCTGCGTCGACATCGACGAGTGTGCGACCAATAACGGCTCTTGCGACCCTCTGACGGTTTGCACCAATACCGACGGCGCGCGCACATGTGGCGCCTGCCCGGCTGGATACTCGGGCGACGGCGAGACGGGTTGTGCCGACTTGGACGAATGCACGGCGGGTACGGATGATTGCGACGCACTCGCGACCTGCACCAACACAGCTGGCGCATTCACATGCACCTGCGCCAACGGCTACGCCGGAGACGGCATCACCTGCGCCGACGTCGATGAATGCACGGCTGGCACGGATAATTGCGACATGCTCGCAACCTGCGCCAACACAGCTGGCGCGTTCACCTGCACCTGCGCCAATGGATACGCGGGTGACGGCACCACATGTGCCGATGTCGACGAATGCGCCGCAAACACAGACAACTGCGACACACTTGCGACTTGCACCAACACTGTTGGCAGCTTCACGTGTGCATGCCCCAATGGCTACGCTGGCGACGGCACCACGTGTGCTGACATCGATGAATGCGCCACAAACGCAGACAACTGCTCCGCACTTGCCGTTTGCACCAACACTCCAGGCGCTTTCACCTGTGCATGCCCCTCTGGCTACACAGGCGACGGCACCACATGCGCCGACGTCAACGAATGCGCCACAAACACAGATAATTGTGACCCTGTCGCAGCCTGCGCAAATACAGCGGGTTCATACACGTGCACCTGCCCCGCTGGCGCACCCGGTGACGGACTGCTCTGCATCGACATCGACGAATGCGCCACCAACACCGACAACTGCGGTCCGCTTTCGTTCTGCGCCAACAGCGTCGGTTCGTTCATTTGCACGTGCCCGCTTGGTTCGACCGGCAACGGTGTGAACTGCAACTATTATGGTTCGTGTGCTGAGCTGAAATTCGCTCAGCCGGCCACGGCCACGGGTGATTACGCGATCAAACCAGGCGCAGCAGCTCCGGTCATCGTTCATTGCGATATGGATAGCGACGGTGGTGTTGGATACACCATGGTCCGATTCAACGACGCCGCGCTCGCAGGACCTCAGGCCAACTACCGCACCTACTGCGCCGACCGAGGCATGGAAGTCATCGTTCCGCGCACCCGCGCACACGCTGAAGCGATCCGCACGTGGAATGGCGGTTCGCCGCCCAACCTCATCAACGTGTTCCCGGACGTCAACGGAGCAGCCGGCCTGTCAACGTGGTCAGGACGATGCAATGGCGCTGATTGTTCGTTTTATGTCAGCGACACCAATAATGGCGGCTGTCTCGGCTTCGAGCCCAACGGTGACAACAACACCGACGAGGCCCTCTACCTGATCGACGGGACCGTATGCGATTATGGACATTGGAATGACGCAAATACGAACGTGGCCATCACTGGTCAGGTCATGTGTTCAACGAACGACGCTGGCCCAGAGGCTCAATCGAGTTGTGCGGCAATCCTGGCTTCGAACTCCGTTTACAACGCAGGCATCAACGGCATCAGCGGCGTCTACGACCTTGTGGCCTCCAACGGAACTCCTTACGCGGCCTATTGCGACATGACCACCGACGGTGGTGGTTGGACGCTTGTGCTCAAGGCGAATGGCAACAATGCGACCTTCCATTACGATTCAGCGATTTGGACCGGAACGTCGACGCTGAATCCGAACCTGCCCAACCTGGACGGTAACGAAGCGCTGCTTCAGAGCTATTTTTCGGTTCCGTTCACCGAGGCACGCGTGGGCATGTCGAATATTGCCTCACCGACGGCTCTGAGCTTCGTGACGATGACACAGACCGCAGCAAACCTGAGTGCTGTGATTAACGGTGGGTTCACGCCGTCATCGTTGGGTCGCGCGGCTTGGAAAGCCATGGTTCCGACCGTGGGCTCCTTGCAGTCGTTCTGCGGTCGTGAGGGCTTCAACGTCACCCATCCCAGTGACGCAAATCCACAATGGGCGCGTGCGCGCATTGGCATCATCGGCAATCAGGAAAACGACTGTCTTTCGCCGGA
>JBFFMO010000726.1:0-3094 GCA_041554035.1 Allomicrovenator sp.
ACTCCATCGATTGTGCGAAGCGCGGGAGTGACCGGGAGACCTCGGTCTCGGATGAAAACGACGACAGAGAGCCCAACCAGCATGGCAACGGCCAACCAGAAACACAGGACTTCCAGACTTGAGTCATGAAACTCAAGTCGAACGACACCGTTCTGGAGGCTTGATATCCGGGAGAACTTCCAACCGCCATGTCGAGCGAGCACGAATGGGCGTTCGCTGCCGTCAGGCATGATTGCGCTCCATTTCGCATGAGGTCCGTGGAGAATCTCCAGCCGGGTTTTTTCGTTCACGCCTTTCAGGAGGAGAACACGTGTCATCGGGCTCCATGACTGGACCGTGACTTCTCCCGGTCCTTCGATGCGAATGGGATACTCTGCGATTTCGCCCTCAAGACGGTAGAGCACATAGGGAGGGGCTCGCATGACTTCTTTGGCGCCGTCGATCGATGCCGGGCTGTGCGAAATAATCCAACGAACGCCAAGTGCTCGAAGTGTTGGGAGGTCTTTGCCGGCATTCGAGTAAAGAAATGACTGCGTTGGTGGCACGACCGTGGCGACATAATCCAAGTCGGCTTTGGCGATTGCGATCAGCGGAAGCTCTGAGTCCTCGCCCCGGTCACGCCAGAAGGCGACACGTCCGGAAGACCTTTGTGCCTCGGATTTAAGGGCGACGGTCAGTGCTTCGACGGTCTGACCCAGACCGGCCTGGGCGTCGTTAAGAGGGCGCGCGGCAGGGGTTGGTACGAGAACACTTGCGGTCAAAAGCAATCCGCTAAGAATCGGCGCCGCGGCAAGCCAGACCAGGGCCGGCGACTTCGAACCGGGACTCACATTCCGCAAACCATTCACAACGACCGCTGCCCCGACCCCAGTCATCACGAACCAAAACGGCTTGGCGGTGAGCACAAAACGTCTCCACATCAGGTCCGGGAGACCTTCCCAACGGCCAAGTTCAAAGCCGGTCAGCAGGTCCATAGATTGAAGCAATGTGAACCAAACGGCAGCGGCCAATACAACGATTCCCATCGCTCGACGCTGGCGCATCAGAGCCAGAAGGCCCACGAACGCCAGCCCTCCAAAAAGGGCCGCCGAATTTTCGAAAATGACGCCAGACCACCAATGTGCGGCCAATTCGAGCAGCGGAGTTCCAGAAGCCCTGTATTCTCCGACGTTGGCGCGACCAACAATCATGTGAATCATCCAGCCCGCCGCGATGATGGCTCCCAGGATATGTGCCAAGACCACCCAAACCAGGCCACCCTTGCGCTCTTGTCCGGCTAGGATCAAAGCCAATACGGGGGCAAAAACCAAAAAGTTCAGCGCGTTCATGGGATGCATCCAAACAGCCACCCCGACGACGATGGAGGCCACCGCCAATCGGCGCGACGTGGGTTTCTCCCAAAGGTTCACCAGAGCCCAGAGGGCCAGCAGAAAAAGCACGGATGCAAACCACTGAGGCCACACGGCGTGAAACATGCTGTAGACCCACCCGCCTTCGCGGTCGGTGCCGACATCGAGCAGAAAGGCAGCGCTGGCGAGCAGTGCGGCAAAGCGGCTTTCAGGCATCACCTTTTGAGTCACAGCTGCGACTGCCCATGCGCCGGTGAACCAAACGAACCAGATCGACAACGCGTAACAGGTGCCAGTAGGCAAGAGACCAAAAGTCAGGACTTTTGGAATCGTCGGGAGTAGATAAACAAGCGTGCCATAGCTGTCTCCAAAAGGTCTCCCGGTCGCGATGCGGTCCGTCCACCCAAAGATGTGGCCCGATCTCAAGAGCTCCCAAAAAACTTCGGTATTCAGAAAGTGGTTGGCGTGGTCTTGGGAGACCGGGAGTTCAAATGGAACCGGCCACATCACCGCCGATGTCATCAAAATGAGAGCCAGGAAGAATAGAATTCGTGCGAGGAGTGCGCGTTTTTGCTCACTGATTCGTGCTTTGAACTTCGGAGCCCACAACTCCAGCAACCCTTCGATTCCAAATCCAGTTGCGGCGACGCAAATGAAGACCGGGATGATCGAAAGACCGGAAGACATCGCCCAAAAGGTTGCGGCGAGGGCAATGAGCAAGGTCAAGATGGTGGTCGGCAGGGCCCACATCAGAAGCAAGACCGAACGGCCGCCACAACACGGGTTTTTTCCTCATCCGTGAGGTTGGAGCCCGAAGGCAGGCAAAGTCCAAACTCAAAAAGTTCGTCGGCGACTTGTCCGCCCACAACTTCGTACCCGGAGTAAAGCGGCTGAAGGTGCATGGGCTTCCAGACCGGCCTCGCCTCAATATTCAGCGATTCGAGGTGGGTGCGAATGGTCTCACGGTCCGAGCCACCCGCTGCTGGGTTGACGGTTAGACAAGTAAGCCAGCGTGTGTGTCGGCCCCATTTGGCCTCGGGTTGAAACGTCACCCCGGGTAAGTCAGAGAGCTGTTCGACGTAGAAGTCGAAATTCGCCCGTCGCTGCAGGACGCGTTCTTCGAGTACCTGAAGTTGTCCGCGGCCAATTCCAGCAAGAACGTTGGACAACCGGTAGTTGTATCCAATTTCAGTGTGTTGGTAATGCGGCGCCGGGTCTCGTGCCTGAGTAGCCAACTTTCGTGCGCGGGAGATGACACTCTCATCGTCGCTGACGAGCATACCCCCACCACTGGTGGTGATGATTTTGTTGCCGTTGAACGAAAAAATCCCCATATGACCGAAAGAACCGGGAGACCTTCCGCGGTAGTCTGCTCCAAGAGCTTCGGCCGCGTCTTCGATGACCATGACCCCATGGGCGCGGCAGGTCTCCATGATGGGATCCATGTTCGCCGTCTGCCCGTAGAGATGAACCACCATGACCGCTTTGGGCAGTCGATTTACCTTCGCTCTTTGTTTAAGAAATGCGTCGAGGAGTTCGGGGTCGAGATTCCAGGAGTCCCTCTCGCTGTCGATAAAAACCGGTGTGGCCCCGACATAACGAATCGGGTTTACGCTGGCCACGAACGTCAGACTTGAAACGACGACTTCGTCTCCGGGTTCGACACCGGCGATGATCAAGGCCAGGTGCAACGCCGCGGTTCCCGAGCTCAGTGCAGCTGCGTATTGGCTGCCGACTCGGTCGGC
>JBFFMO010000727.1:0-3091 GCA_041554035.1 Allomicrovenator sp.
CGACCTACATCTTAAGACGTCTCGAACACCCGGCGTCTCTTTCTCGGCTCGTGAAATCGCGCTGAAAGCCAAGGCCGCTGGCCTCGACGGAATCGCAATTTGTGACACCCTCGCAACCCAACACGCCAACGACATCATCGAGGCTTGTAAGAGCGTCGGAATCGCTGGATTTGTCGGGGTTGAAATTCCCACGACGGAAGGCGTGCTTCTTTGTTTCGCGCCTGAGATCAACGAATTCTACCTTTCGGAAGAATGGCGTCAGCTCACCGAGATCGTGACTCCTGCAGCGTCGCTCGTGATCGAAATGTTCACCAATCTTGGTGGCGCCGCGATCGCAAGCCGCCCATACGACATGGAAGTTGCTCATAATATGGGCGATTTGATTTTCACGATCGACGGCCTTTCGGGCGTCGAAGTCTTCAACATGCGTGTCACGCCGATTCAGGCCGACTTTGCGATTGAAGCTGCCAGCGCCATGAATCTTCCGACCGTAGGTGGAACGGCGATTGGTGGGGATGTCACGGACTTGGGCATGTTCGCCACGCTCTTCCCTGGATCGTTTTCGACCCAGCGTGAATTCGTCGAAGCTCTCAAGAAGGGCGATTTTTACGCCATCGGTATTGGCCTTCGTCCGATCAGCAACGAACCCCGCGCACCTCGCGAACCCCGCGAAGAACGACCCAGCCGTGGTCGCTCAGGTGGCGGACGCAGCGGCGGCGACCGTGACCGTGGCGGACGCAGCAGTGGCGGCCGACGTTAAGGTCCCGGCCTTTCTTTCCTGATTGGGTTCTAGAGACGTTCGGTGATGGCTTCCAACATTGGAAGCGGACCGCGGGAGCCAATCCCGGAGCACGTCAGTCCAGCAGCGACGTTGGCAAATCTCGCAATTTTCGCGAGTGGCCACCCCTGAATCAATCCGAAGATCACACCGGCGTGAAAGACGTCGCCGGCTCCGGTTGTGTCCATCACCGGCACAGGGAACGCTGCAGCGCGAATCATCGCGTGGTCGCTGGAATTCATACCTACGCAGCCTTCATCGCCCAAGGTGACGACCACCGTCGTTGGGCCTTTTTCGAGCAGGGCGTTGCATAGGCTTTTCAGTTCGCCCACTCCCGCAAATTGCGAGGCAAAGCGTTCTGACGCCACCAACACATCGCAATGCGCAACGGCCTCGCGAATCGAAGGCGTGTTTTCCTGAGCATCAAGCATCACGCGAATTCCACGCGACCGTGCGGCTTCCATCAGCCCCATTTCGACCTCAGGATGGGTGCCATCCACGAGCAGGAAATCCACACCGTCGAGGACGGAGTCGTTGATTTCCGACTTTCGGAGCGGCTCGACGCTGCCGCGGGTGTAAACGGTCTGTCGGCGACCGGTCGGGCTCTCGATTGTGATCATCGAAAGTTGAGAGACCGCATTTTCTTGCAGGACGCACAAAGAAATATCGACGCCCTCATCCGAGAGAGTTTTTAGGATTTGCCGCCCTCGCCCGTCGTCACCGACCTTTCCGATGATCGCACTTTCTGCACCCCACCGTGCCAATGCAGCCGTAGCAGTGGCCACAGCTCCGCCACCCTGTTGAGAGAATTGTAGGACCTCTTTTTGCGTGTCGGGCTCTAGAAATCGGTCCACGACAGCAATGTGGTCAAGAGTGCAATTTCCAACGCCAAGAACACGCATAATGATTACTCCTTCGTGTGCGTGAATATACTACATCTCCTCACTCCATGCCAGATCTACCTAAAGTCAGGCCCGCGCTCTCAGATTACTGAGGATAAGTTCGAGTCGTTTCTCCATTCGAATCTCAAAAAACTGACGCCCAGAATCCATTCGCCGTGACTGAGTGGTTTAAAAACAACAACTTAGGCCACGCCTTCCATGGTGGCATCACCTTTGCTTTGTATAAGACCCGTCACAACACGAATGGAGAATGAAAATGAATTACATGTGGAATAACAGACTGAAATCAATCCTCGGCGCCGCCCTTCTCGTCGCAGCATGCGGCGACTCGAGCTCGAATGACCTCAAGCCAACCGACCCCAAAAAACCTCAACCTGAGCCGACCGTAGGGCAATCTAGCTTCGTCTCGGCTGACGGACAGAATGGCGACAACTCCCGCAACGGCGATGACCTCTCCGCCTCAAATAATGCGGCCTCCCCCGAAGCCGACGGGGCCGGCGATGAACGAACTGTGGAAGAAGGCGACATCTATCGCGTCACCACAGACGGCAAGGTCCTTAACCTGAACAGCTACCGTGGCCTTCAGATCATCGACATGGCAGACCCGACCAACCCCGAAATCATCGGTCGTGTGCAGGTCGCAGGTTATCCTGTCGAGATGTACCAGGTCGGCAACCGCGTCTACATGCTCTTGAACGACTATCAAGGCTATTACGGCGCACGAACCGACATCCTGCCTGCATCCTATCAGGGCGGACTCGTGATGGTCGTCGATATCTCGGACCCCACCGCACCCCGCGTCACAGGTCGAGCCGAAGTGCCAGGCAACATCCAGACGAGCCGCCTGACACGTGGAAACAACAAAGAAGCCCTCTACGTCGTTGCACAAAACTGGGAAAACGGAAGCACCACAAAGGTGAAGAGCTTCAGTGTGTCGACCGGCGGAAAGCTTCAGGCCAAAACCGACATTGACCTTGGTGGTTACGTCCAAGACATTCAGGCCACCGGCGAGCGCCTGATGGTGTCGCGCTGGGACTACAGCCAGAATAACCAAGGCTCACAGGTCTCGGTTATCGACATCTCAAGTGAAGACGGCGCGATGATCGAAGGGCAATCCGTCACCATTAGGGGACGTGTCGCCAAGAAGACCAACATGGACATGCATAATGATGTCCTTCGGGTGGTTTCTGGAAATGATTGGTCGAGCAACACGAACACCAACCATATCCAGACCTTCGATGCTTCGGATATCCAGAACCTGACCGTCATCGACGAGAAGACCTTTGGGGCTGGCGAGCAGCTTTTTGCGACTTTGTTCCTCGAGAACAAAGCGTTTTTTGTCACCTACCTTCGCACCGACCCGTTCCACGCCTACGAAATCACTGACGACGGCATGATCACCGAAAAATCG
>JBFFMO010000728.1:0-3090 GCA_041554035.1 Allomicrovenator sp.
AAAAGCTCCAATAATTCACGAATTCGACGGGCAACCCGTGCACCGTCCAGACCGTAGAGGCCGCCGATAAACGCCAAATACTCAAAGGCCGTCAGTTTATCGTAAACGTAGGGCCGGTCGGGAATGAACCCCGTATTTTTCTTACAGGTCAGCGGGTCAACATCCATGCGCACGCCGTCGATCGTAATCGTACCTGCGCTGGGTTGAAGCAATCCGGTAATCATCTTCAAGGTGGTGGTTTTTCCTGCGCCATTGGGCCCAAGCACACCAAAGATCTGTCCCCGGGGAACACTCAGGTCCACAGAATCAACGGCAGTAAACGCGCCGTATTTCTTCTGGAGCTGTGTCAACACGACCATGTCTTCGCTCGACATATAATTCCTCAGTTAAAATCTGACGGGGATGTGATCTGGGGGCCCTGAAGCGGAGTTCGCTCGATCATCAGGAGCCCAAAAAGGTCTTCGTATTCTTTGCGGTCAATCTTGGACGACACGCCCAATTGGACCTGGGCCGTTCCGGCCAGCAATGTGGGACGATTCGGATCGAGGTCAACCAGGCGCGCACCGTCAAAATACTGCACCCAATAATAGGGAGCCATGCCGGCATCGGTGCGTTCGAACCCGTAAACCATCTGTGCTGGAATCTCGATTCGACGCAACGCCTCGGCCAAAATCTTGGATTTTCCAAAGGCCGTCGTGTCGTCTGTTTTGAGCTGCCCGTCTCGAACGGAGCGGCCAATCTTTTCTGCCTTCTGACCCGTGCTCATCCCATCTGAAAGCGTCAAAAAGACACCCCAATCGAAGGTCTCAAAATCGGGATCGTTAACCTTCATCCCCTCGATCGTTGCCTCTGCCAAATCGCTTTTGTCCGAAACACCGGTGGTATCCACGACGATCGTGTCCAATTTTCGCGAGACGACTTTTTGTGACGGAGAGTCAGCAAGCACGACGAGGCCATCGGGGATATTCTTGATCGTGAAGATCGAGTCGCGCTCCAGGCCGCCCTCCCCTCGCAACATCCCAATCGCGTCATCCACCGTGACCGATCCCTGGGTGACCGTTCGTTCGCGGAACTGACGCTCAAGCGCTTTCGCGCGAGTCTGGCCAAACGTCTCGGGGACCCTTGCGCCAATGATTCGCAGCGGAAGTTCCTGGATATAGACTTCCCCGCGTTCGTCCATGTAGACGTCAAATTCGTTGTTCCCGATTTCCTGACGGAAATGAAACGCGTTGATTTTCGAGTCGTACACATCGATTTCGTGGCGCCGAACATAGCGGAAACGCATCTTCGTCATCCCCATCACCATGGGGTCGAAATACTCTTGTTCAAAGACCGCGCCCGGAACCAAATCTGGCATCGAAGCGAGCTGAAAAAACGCGCTCTGCGATAATCGGGGCGGCTTTTGCAGCTTCACGGTCGAAGTCCGTTCCTTGCCGCCGATATCGTAGCGCAGCTCGACGTCGTTGCCCTTCACTTCGACTTCAGCCTCAAAAGACAGCGCGGACGCCGTCTGCACGCTGACGTTGGCCTTTTTGAGCAAAGCCGTCTGGTCCATGGTCGCTTTGACTTTGGTCCGCAGCAACTGGGCCGTACCAAGCGAAGTCACGTTGATCATGAAATCGTATTCGACCAGCCATCCACCATCGATCGCGGTTCGAGTTTCGTGAATGAAGCCCACCTCGTCATCATCGCGGGTCAACATCATCCACGAATCGCCGGCGTGAATAGGAACGCCGGCTTCAAGCGAACGACGTTCGGTTTCGGCTTCCATGTGCGAGCTGTACGCGTACGCCCCCACAAGTCCAACCCAACCCACCAATGCGACCACGCCCACAGCGTCAAAAATTCTCAACGCAACCTCATTTCAAGCGACTCAAAAAAACCGGGCTTGCTGACGTGCCCGGCAGACGGCAAGATGATGGCTCGCGTACATCATTTGCGTGGCCCTGTTGACCGATTCAAAGTGCGGAGAATACTGGATGTCCAACGAAAATTCGACCCACTTTCAATTCAGCCTCGCTGCCATCGACCTTGAGATTTCAGGCGAGCGAGCGTTCGTGGAGCGAATGTATCGGCTCATCATGCAGGACATTGAGGCCGCACGCACGGGAAAGCTCACGCCACCCGTCCCTCCACCTAAAAAAGCTGAACCGGTCATGGACATGGGTGCGACCATTCCAAGCCATGGCCAAAAACGTTCGAAGACCGTCGCGCCTGATTCTCAGGTCGTTTGGGTTCATCGTTGCTCAGACATGATGCACAAGATCTACATGTCCAGCCCCGAGGAACTCTCGCGGGCTTCCTTGCTGAAAGTCATCGACCCCTCGGCTCTGGCAGTCGTATTCGCTGCCGAAGACGTGGTCGACGTGATGTTGCCCAAGGTTGAGCAAGGCCACACGTTATGGGCCGAGCTTACTGCGGCCGGACGTAAGAAGATCCAGAATCCAGGTAAGGCCTAGGCCGGAATCCCGTAGATTCGGCAAGCATTCTCGGTGGTCTGGGCACCGAATTCCTCAAGTGAAATTCCGCGAGCGTTGGCGATCATCTCGGCGGTATGCCGCACAAAGGCGGGCTCGTTCTTCTTGCCCCGATGAGGCACCGGAGCCAAATACGGGCTGTCGGTCTCGATCAGGATCCGATTCAACGGCACGACTTCTTTGGCAATTTCAAGAAGATCTGCGCCGTTTTTGAACGTCACAATTCCCGAAAACGAAATATGAAAATCGAACTCTGAGATCAGAGTCTCGGCCATTTTCCGACTGCTCGTGAAACAATGCAAAATCCCGGTCGAAACGCCGGTATCACGCAAGGCCTGCAACGTGTCTTCTTCGGCCTCACGGCTGTGAATGATCACGGGTTTACCAAACTCCAACGACATCTCGAGGAAGGCGTGAAACGAACGCATCTGGTTGCCGCGGTCGGCCTTATCGTAATGGTAATCCAGCCCCGTTTCACCGATTCCGACGACCTTGGCCTGGCCGGCAAAATCGTTGCGGATCGTCGCCAACACCTCAGGCGTGACCATGTCCGCATCATGAGGATGAATCCCGGCCGTGCACCAGATTCGCTCATGAGCTTTGGCGATTTCGA
>JBFFMO010000729.1:0-3087 GCA_041554035.1 Allomicrovenator sp.
ACCAGAACGGCATCTCGAAAGCTTCCCAGCGCGACGATGAGCAACAACATGATCGCGACGAATACGAAGATTCCGATGAGGGCGATCAGGCGCGATGCTTCTTCAGCGCTTTCGAATTGGCCACCGTATTCGACGTAATAACCTTCTTCCATGGGTACGGCTTTGGTCACGGCGTTACGAATATCAGCGACCACACTTCCGACGTCCCGTCCGGCAACATTGCTGACAACGACCATTTTACGGCGGCCGTTTTCCCGGCCGATGCTGGCGGGCCCGATACTCCGATCGATGCTCGCCACCGCGTGCAGCGGAATGCGGGCGCCGGTTGGCGTACCGATACGTTTTTCCATCACACCTTCGAGGCTGTCCAAGGTGCCGCGGTCATAGAGCACGACGAGGTCGAACGATGCGCTTCCTTCGTAGACCTGCGACACGACACGCCCCTGAAAAGCGGTGGCGACTTCGTCGGCGACCTGATGCACGGTCAGGCCGTATCGGGCGAGTTTGCGTCGGTCGAAATTCACGGACACATAGGGGACTTGGGTTTGGGCTTCAAGCGTGACGTCGGCTGTTCCAGGCACGCCTTTGGTCACCGTTTCTATGCGCTTTGCGTACTTCTCCATTTCGATCAGATCTTCTCCGAAGATTTTTATCGCAATCGTGGCCCGAGAGCCTGAGATCAAGTGCTCAATGCGGTGTTCAAGCGGTTGCCCCACGATGATCGCGACACCTCGGACCTCCAAAAGTTCATGTCTGAGCGCGGCCAAGAAATCCTCTTTGGAGCGTTCTTGAAGTTTCAGCCGAGCCTCGATCTCGGAATTATGAACGGGTTGAGCGTGGTCATCCCCTTCACCGCGGCCCGTTCGTCGTGCCGTGGAAACGACCTCTGGGAATTTCAGCAGAATTTTTTCGACGCGAACGCCGACCTTTTCGGACTCCTCAAGCGAGGTTCCGGCCGGTGTCATGACGCTTAAGGTCAACGCACCTTCATTGAAGGGCGGCAGGAAAGCCCGGCCCGCCAGCACAAAGCCAGCACCCGCGATGGTGCAAAGAATCAGTGATACGGCTGTCAGCGCCTTCCAGCGAGGAACCCAAAAGTCGAGCACCGGGGCAAACCGGCTTTTCAGCCATCGCACTAACGCAGAGTCGTGCCCTGTTTTCACGGCCTTCGAGGTCGGCAACATCATCAGACAGAGCACAGGTGTGACGGTCAGCGCGACGACCAACGAGGCGCCGAGCGAGATCACATAGGCGAATCCGAGTGGTTGCAGCATGCGGCCTTCGACACCGCTCAGGAAAAAGAGCGGCAAGAACACGAGTACGATGATGAACGTGGCGAACACGATTGAACGTCGGATTTCTCGGCTGGCCTCCAGGACGACGTGAAGCGCCGTGGGGCGCGTGGCTTCGGGTTTCTCGTACCATTGCTGTAAGCGCCGAACGACGTTTTCGACGTCGATAATGGCATCGTCGACGAGCGCCCCCACGGCGATTGCCATGCCGCCCAGAGTCATGGTGTTGAGGGTGATGCCCTGAAAGCGCATCGCAAGCACGGCCGCCAGAAGCGAGAGTGGAATGGCGACTGCTGTGATGAAGGTGGCTCGTCCGCTGGCAAGGAAAATCAGGACGATGAGGATCACCAGAATCGAACCGTCTCGCAGGGCGTCAGCCACGTTTTTCACCGCGACTTCGATGAAGTCAGCCTGCCGAAAAAGCCCCGTATGAAGTTTGACGCCTTTGGGTAGACCAAGCTCAAGCTGGGTCAACACATCTTGGACATTTTCAGTCAGTTTCAATGTGTTCACATTGGGCTGTTTCCGCACGCCGATCACGATGCCGCGTTTGCCGTTGACCCCGCCCTCACCGCGCTTCAAGCCTGGGCCGAGCAATACGGTAGCGACGTCGGAAACACGGATGGGCTGGTCGTCACGCATGGTTACGAGGGAGTTTTCGATATCCTCAACGGTGCGTACGCGACCCATGCCCACAATTTGTTGTTCGGTGCCGCCTTCGACGAGGAATCCAGCTGGCATATTTTCATTGGCAGCCTCCAGAGCGCCGGCGACGTCTTCGGCCGTGAGCTCGTAGGCGTCCAGCCGTCTTGGGTCGAGTTTGACCTGATATTGCCGCTCGTCGCCGCCCAGCGGCATGACTTGCGCCACGCCCGGGATCGCCAAAAGGCGTTTGGCGATGGTCCACTCGGCAATCTTGCGAAGCTCCATCATGTCGATTTCTGGGGATTCGCTGGTCAACCCGATGAACAAGATATCGCCCATCACCGAGGTCATCGGCCCAATCACGGGCGCCTCGGCTTCAGCCGGGAGTACGCTCGTGACCGCCTGCAGGCGTTCCGCGACGACCTGTCGAGCGACGGTGCCGTCGATTTCCCAGTCGAAGTCGACATTGATGACCGAGATGCCCTCGCTGGTATTTGAGCGCAGTCGGCGAACGCCGGTGGCGCCATTCAACGCGGATTCGATCGGAAACGTGATCGTTTGTTCGACGTCCATGGGCGACATGCCGTGCGCTTCCGTTATGACCGTGACGCTAGGGGCGGTCAGGTCCGGGAACACGTCGACTGGAGCGCGCGATACCTCGAAGGCGCCGTAGACAATCAAAAAGGCGGCAAAAGCCAGAACGGTCAGCCGATTATTCAGAGACCAAACAATGATATTATCGATCATTTGGACCTCCCGCAGATCGCGATATCAGTGTGCGTGGCCATGGCCGACCTCCTGATTTCCAAGAGAACCAAGTCGGACTCCATACGCCCCACGGGTGACCACCCACTCACCGTCGTCCACTCCGTCGACGATTTCCACGTGGTCCCCGTCGCGCTGCCCCAAGCGCACCGTTCTGCGTTCGAACGACTCGGCTCCGTTCATCACGTAGACAACCGGAAGTCCGTTTTCGAGAACCACAGCGGTGACCGCCACGGTGAGCGCCTCGCGAGGCTCGCCGTCGATCACGTTGGCGTTGGCAAACATTCCGGGCCGAAGGGTGTGGTCTGGATTGGGCACGGTGACGATCAGCGGCAGCGTGCGCGAGTGCGCGTCCAAAACGCCACCCGTGGCGATCTGTGGATCG
>JBFFMO010000730.1:0-3085 GCA_041554035.1 Allomicrovenator sp.
CACTGCGGCTCAAGAAATGGCCCCTCTGCCGGAGGGTTTGACCATCGAATCCGATCCTCGAGTCACCGTGGTCGCCGGTATTCAGACCTCACCCGTGGTCGAAGAATCCGAGTTCAAAGATCCTGAAGCTGCAGCCACCCTTCGAAAAGAGGCACGCGCAGCACTGACAGGAGTGGAACGATTGAACGACGCCGGAAGACGCGCCCAGTACAAAGAAACGCTCAACAAAATGGTGGCCGCAGTTCGAGCCTCAGAGCTCACCGATGACGATCGTTCATTTCTTTCAAGTCTAAGTGAAGAGAAGATCGTTAAAGAACTTCGTGAGCAGAAGTTGAAGGAAGTCCAAGAAGCCCTTGAAAAAGGCAACGTGGGCTCCACGAAGACCGGATACACCGGATTGGAAGCCATCGACCCCAACGCAAGTTACGTCGGTTTCTTCAATCGAAACAAGACGGTCAAGATCCGGCCACTTACTCGAACCGACGAAGTGCCGGCTCCTTGAACCGCCTCGACGCACGGAGACAACTATGAATCGAATTCTAATGATCGGCGCAGCTGCCCTTCTCTTCTCCGCATGCGGCGACGACGGCCCTCCGCCTCCACCAGCGCGGGCACAATTTCCTCTCGACATCACCGCTCTCGATATCGACGGCGAGCCGCTGGCGAAAGTGGGCGTGCTGATCGACGGAAAGGTCGTCGGTTACACCGGAGCAGACGGCAAATTTGCCGCAACATTGACCGAACGACCGGGTGCGCAAGTCACCCTCGGTGTGGCCCCGGTCGAGGGCTATCATTGGGCAAAAGATGAGACAATCACCGAAACCCTGAAGCTCAACAGCACCGAAAAAGCCATTCCTGTCAGCCTTCACGCGGTGGCCGAGTCACGACTCAAAGATTATATGGTCTGGGTCAAGGTCACCTGCGACAAGACCATGCCCGACGATTTCTGTGTCGGTCGACCTGTGAGCGTCAATGGTCAAGAACGCGCAAAAACCGACGGCTTCGGGTACGCACACTTCTTGGTCAACGACGTGCCTGGCGCCAGCGCCAAGATCACGATCGATACGCCGACGGTGAATCCGCTCACCGACAAGGTGATGGCCGTGCCCGCCGATCCCACTTACGAAGTCACCTTGGACCTTGAGCCGCAGGTCTACGTTGTCGAAGAGACCTTTACCAATGCGCTGGCGAAGAAGAGCAGGCCGGCAGCCAGACGACGGCCGAGCCGACCGACAAGACCCAAACCCAGAAAGCCTGATCCGGACGTGATCGAACTCTTTTGATCAATCTCACCTCTTAGGGAATTTTCTTGCGACCTCGGTGCCTTTTGGCACCTGAACGAGTCGCGCCGTAATTGGCCCCGCTGCACTTACATGCTACGGGTGGCTCGCACTACGTGATGTGATCGGCTAGACTCCGACTCGCAACACAAGGGAGAGTCATGAAAGAGCCCCATATTGACGATTCGTTTGACGACCTTGACGGACGGCCCGAGTTTCTACTCGAAGATGGCCCCGAAAAAGGTGGTTTTAACTGGGCCCTCGTGGTCGGCCTTTTGGTCGTCATGGTGGGAGTGACCTTCGTCGTACTCGACGGCATGGAATCCCAGACCTATTTCTACACCGTCGATGAAGCCGTGGCGCAGGGTTCTGACCTTGCTGGCCAGACGGTGCGTGTGAAGGGCAAGGTTGAGCCTGGCACCGTCGTGGGCGAAGACGGCACGCTCGGTCGGCGATTCCGAGTCACCGAAAACGGAAAATCACTTCAAGTCTCTTACGAACGGGCCATGCCTGATACCTTCGCGGAAGACCGCGAGGTCGTCGTTCATGGCACTGTGACTGACCAATTGGTACTTGAGGCCGACGAGGTTCTCGTCAAATGCCCAAGCAAATACGAGGGCTCCCCGCCCACGGCGATGCCGCCAAAGCCACAAGCTTCTTTGTGAGTTCATTATGAAATTCGTTGGCACGATCGCGCTTTATGGCGCGTTGTTCGTCACGATTGTTGGTCTGGCCCTGAATTGGGTCGCCGGCATGACTCAGTCTAAACGTTTCCTGCAGAGCAGTCGTTATGCAGCGTTTGCTTCGACCGCCTTCATCGCGACAGCGAGTGCGGTGTTGCAGAACGCGATTCTGACACACGATTTCAGCATTCAGTACGTCGCGTCGTTCTCCGACCGCTCGATGCACCTTTTCTACCTGATCGGTGCGCTATGGGGCGGTCAGGCGGGATCGTTGCTGTTCTGGACGTCCATCGTGACGTTCTCCATGACGACCGTCGCCTATCTGAACCGCAACAAATATCAAGACATGATGCCATGGGTGATCTTCGTGTCACTCATCGTGCAGCTCGGCCTGCTCTTGATCCTTTGTTTTGGAACCAATCCCTTTGATGGATTTTCCATCATCGATGATCCCATGGTCGGAAAGGGCCTAAACCCTTTGCTTCAAACGCCGAAAATGGTGATCCATCCGCCAAGCCTCCTCGCAGGACTGGCGACCATGACCATCCCATTCGCCTTCGCGATGGCTGCGTTGATCACCCGCAACTTCTCGAACGCCTGGGTGGAAGCCTCACGCAAGTGGATCTTGATTCCATGGTTTTTCCTGTCCATCGGCAACATGCTGGGCGGAATGTGGGCCTATGAGGAACTCGGTTGGGGCGGCTATTGGGCCTGGGATCCGGTCGAAAACGCCGCTTTCATGCCCTGGTTGACCACGACAGCATTGCTGCATTCGCTGATGATTCAGGAACGCCGCGGCATGCTGAAACGCTGGAATCTCGGATTGATGATCGGCTCGTTCCTGCTCACACTCTTTGGCACGTACATCACACGAAGTGGTCTTATCCAATCGGTGCATTCGTTCGCTCAATCAGAGATCGGCCCCTATTTCCTGATCCTCTTGCTCACGATGACCGCTTTTGGGTTTGGAATGTTCATTTTGCGTTGGCGCGAAATGAAGCCCGAGCAACGCCTCGACAGCCCGCTCAGCAAAGAAGCAGCCTTTATCTTCAACAACTGGCTCTTCATCGCCATGACCGCAGTGGTTTGGTTTGGAACGATGTGGCCACGAATTAAAGAAGG
>JBFFMO010000731.1:0-3077 GCA_041554035.1 Allomicrovenator sp.
GAGAGCTTCCCACCGAAGACCAGTGGGAAAAAGCAGCGCGTGGCACCAAGGGCAACCTCTTCCCATGGGGCGATAACTGGGATCCGATTGCCGCAAATTGGGGCGAATCTGACGTGATAAGAACCAGTGTCGTGGGAAGGATCGATGGCCACGCCTGGGCGTCCCCGCCCTCGTCCTATGACGCAGGTCGCAGCCCAAGTGGCGCTTACGACATGGCCGGGAATGTCGCCGAATGGGTCGTCAGTACGGGTCCAGAAGCCATCGCGCGCGGCGGGTCCTGGGCGTCGTCGCCCTTTGACCTGCGCACCACAGGTCGCAGCAAAGTGACCGAGAATGTGCGAAGAGCCGACCTAGGCTTTCGGTGTGTTTACGCAGACTGACTTCTTTTTTGGCAGAGATCTCTGGCGATCCCCCCTTGATCCCCTCGTGATCCGGGCGCCAACCGCGCCCCCAAACCTCGCCAACTACGCAATAAACCAAGATCAAATCCAGGCTCGACTCGATCACATTGAGGCGCCACGCTCTTGATCGCGAGATGGCTTTGGTTTTCAATCAAAAACTCGGATCAGCCAGCTTTCACAAGCCTCTGCGGGGCGTTAGGCGACATGCCTCGACGCCTTTCCGTAGAAATTTTTTGATCCCCTTAGGCCCCGTTCTAAGGTCTTTGCATCGGGGCTTTCCCCCACAACGAATTCACGCGTGTAAAGATCATGTCGCAATGGTTCCTCATTGACCGTGACGGGCAACGGCCCGTTCATAATACTCATCCCGATTTCTTTTCACGATTCAGTGACGACGTCTCTCAAGACTGGCCTGCGTTTTCGCAGCTGGTCGTGGATTCAAGTCTCGGTCATCTGTTGAAAGCGCTCGAAACGGTGGCGCATGTCAACGGCTTGCGGCTTGAGGACGTCTCGTCGCAGCCTGAGTCGTGGGACTCGGCCTTGATTATCGTTCGAAACGGCGCTTCGGTGGTCGTGAGCGAGACCGATTTAGACGCTGACTTTCAACTGCTTCATGACGAGTCGGCATCGCAAATCGCGGGCCTCCTGGCCACCAATGCAGCCTTCTTCGGTCACGACACGTCCTGCGGAAACTTGTTCGTCAGCACGTGGGACACCGGGGCCATCGACTTTGCCTGGTCGGACTCCGTTGAACCGGGTCCGAGCTACGCCCGCGTTTTTCATCGCAACGGCATGTGTACCGAAGAAGACCCGCGCAATTATGCGCTGCGACTTCTCGACATGCCCGCCACGAGTCCACTTTTGGACCGTTACGCGTTTGTTGATTTCCTGCTCAAGCCTTTTGGGCTCGATGACGTCAAACCAAGCATCGACGACCTTCCCGTGGTCGCCGCGTTTAAGGTCCACGGCTAGTCTGCATTCGCAGTCCCGTCGCGACAAATTCCACACGAAACTCCCCCCTTTCATGCGTGCTGACCGCCTCAGATGCTTTCTGCCATCGGCGCACGACACTTGCGACCGGGTGGTGGAAATGATTATTCCGACCCGCTGAGATCGCTGCCAGGAGCGGCTGTGTGGCCGCGACAAATTCCGGCGTACTCGACGTTCGGGAACCATGATGGGGAACCTTCACCACGTCGAATCGTTTGCTCCCTGGCTGGGCAAGCCACCACCTCTCTGCCGCCTCCTCGATATCCCCGGTCAACAAAACGCTGCCGAGTGGGTCACGAACCTCGACGATCAGACTTCGGTCATTTCGTTTTTCCAAAGGAGGCGCGAGCACCCGGATCCTCGGGGTGAGGTGAACCTCAGAGCCAATGGGCATCCATTGGATACCTTGCTGCTTCAGTCGGCTTAACTCCTTTGCATCAAGCACGTTAACGACCGTTGCAGCCACGTCAGTATGCCGCAGAACAAAAGGCACACCGCCTGAATGGTCGATGTCTGGATGTGTCACAATCAAATAGTCGACACGAGCGATTCCGGCCCGACGAAGTTGAGGGATGACGCGAGTTCTCCCGATATCTGGCCCTCTCGCGCGGCCACCGGCATCGACCAGAACCACCAGTCCATCGACCTCGACCAGAGTCGAGTCGCCCTGCCCCACCTCCAAAAAAGTCACACGCATTGGGCGGTCTTGCGCCTGCCAAACCACGAGCGGAATCAAAAAGGGCAATCCCACCAACCATCGCTTGGAAGACGCACCGGTAACCACCAAACCCGCTGACGCGGTCACCGACCAAACGACCCAACCAGGAGGAGTTCCAGGAATCCACAAATTCCAATCGGCATGGGCGAATCTCGCCATGATCGGCCCAACCTCCACCAACAAATTCAGGCTCGCCCCGGCCAGCCACATCCCTGGTGCGTTCCAAATTTGACTCAGCACGAGCCCCATCACAAACACAGGAAACACGACCGCGGAAACCAAGGGCACCACAACCAGATTCAGGAGCAACGACGAGACGGGCAAAGCGCCTGTGTGCCAGAGCAGGACTGGCGCTGTTGCGATGTTTGCAGACCAAGAGACCCCCACAAAAGCGCCACAATGACGAAAAAACCTGCGTGGCCGAGTCTCGTCACCAAAGATCGGTGGACGCAGAAAAAACGGCTGATTCCGCATGAAGAGCAAAATGCCCAGAGTCGCCGAGAACGAGAGCTGAAACCCCATATCGCAGACCTGCATCGGGTCCATGGCCAGAGCTATTGCGACTCCAATCATCAACGCGTGAAGACTGCACCCACGGCGAAATGTGCAATGCCCAAGTCCCGCTGCCACCACAACAACCCATGCCCGACAGGCCGAGGCAGGCGCGCCAACAAAAAGCAGGTACACCGTTGACACCGCGATCATGGCGACGGCACGGGCCGGGTTTTCTCCCCATCTCAAAAGCACCCAGGTGAATCGTCGAATCATCAGGCCCGACAACCACCACGCCATCATGGCTACGATGCCAAAGTGGAGGCCGGAAATCGCAAGGACATGACTGGTTCCCGTATCCACGAACTCCTGCCCAAGATCCTCGTCCACCCAAGACTTATTACCCGTCGCCAATGCGATCGCCAGGCCTCGCCAGGGGTCTTTTAAGCCCGCCAACAAGTCGGCCTCGATCGCCC
>JBFFMO010000732.1:0-3074 GCA_041554035.1 Allomicrovenator sp.
CCGGGTCCATGTGTTCGCGAGTCGGACCGGCCGTGATCAGCACGTGTTTGTCGGCCAGTGTTTTGGGGACGCGCACGGAATCCACATGCTGCAGAAGCACCGGCGCGTCGGGCAGTCTTCCCGCGCCGACTTCCTTGCACGCCAACTCGCCTGAGTCCGGCTCGACCACGTGAAAACCGGCTTCTGAGAGCGTGCGAAGATTACGTCGCACCAATTTATTTAAGTACATCTGGGTGTTCATCGCCGGCGCCACAACGACAGGCACCGTGGTGGCCAGCACAACGGTCGTCAGCAGATCGTCAGCCATGCCGAAGGCGAGCTTTGCGATGGTATTTGCGGTGGCCGGGGCGATTAGAACGACGTCGGGCCAGCGGGCCAGGTCGATATGGCCGATCTCGCTCTCGTAAGTGGCGTCAAAAAGCTCGACGCCCACGGAGTTTCCCGACACGACCTGCAACGTCAACGGCGTGATGAATTCCTGCGCTCCGGCAGTCATCACAACACGAACTTCGTCTCCTCGTTTGGTGAACGCGCGCACGATCTCAGCCGCTTTATAGGCCGCGATGCCCCCAGAAACGCCCAACAAAACTCGCATCGTTCACCTCAGCCCAAGATACTTGAATAGCTCATGCAACATAAAGCCAGTTGCGCCCCAGACCAAATGATCGCCGTAATCAAAATAATGAATGGGAAAAATCATGTCGTTCCAGACCTTCTGTTCAACCCGATGAATGCGTTTATCTGCGATATCCCTTAGGGGGGCGACGATCAGTTCGTCAATCTCGCCGGGATTCATCGTCAATGGGGTGGATTCCGGAAACTCGCCGACGTACGCGGTCACGGCATAACCAGAAACCATCGGCATTCGAAGCAGGGACCCAAAAACAGTGACATCGGAAGGCGGAATGCCGACTTCTTCCCAGGTCTCGCGAAGAGCCGTGGTCACAAGGTCTGTGTCCTCGGGGTCCATGCGACCGCCTGGGAACGATATCTGACCGGGATGTTGTCTCAAGTCTTCGGAACGGCGAGTCAGCAGGACTTCCAGCCCGTTTTCACCGGGCCGAAGTGCAATCAAGACGGCGGCCTCGGTCAGATTCGTAAACGACTGCGCCATCCGATCCGCTTTGAAGTCGCGGCGTGGCTCTTGGACTAACGCCCGCAATCGGTCTCGGATCTGGTCGTCGGTCGGGCTCATCTCTTGATTCGTACCTTAAATACGTTTCGGCCGTCTTCTTCGCCTACAAAACGAATATCGCAGACTTCGAGGGCAAGTTTTCGGATCGGGCCGCGGGCAAGTCGGATATGAGCGAACTCATCTTCCTCGACCCGGATGATGCGACATCGTCCAAGTGCAGGATGATCCAGAACGTCGCCTGGTTCCATAAGACCGTGATCGTCTTCCTCATCGTCATCCTCGCCCGTGGAATCCGTGCGGCGAGGTGGTTTGCGGACTTTCGGCTTTTCGCGAGCGGGTTTGACCTCTTGGGCAGCCTTGGCGGCCTCGCCCCAGGACATTTGCTCGGGCTCGTCGTCTTCTGGCTCGGCTGCAGCGGGTGGCGTGTAAGCAGGCGCAGGACGTGAGGCTGGAGGTTCGACTTTGCCCAATTTAGGCTCGGCGATCCGTTCCACGGGTTTGCGCTCACGCACGGGTTTTGGTTCGGTGTTCGTCTGACGGACTTCGGCCAAGACCAATACTCCCTGATCAAGGCGACGTTCGGCCACCAAATCGTCGAAAGCCTCGAGTGTAAACTCGAATTCAACGACGGTCGCTTTACGAATTTGGCCGGCGATCAGTTGTGTTCCACCCGGTCCCTGAGCGCTCAGAAGCGCGTCGACTCGGATGGCCGGTTGGTCACCAAGGGACGCCATATGTGCAGTGAGTTGAATCACGTCGAAGGGCCCGCTGGCGTCGACACAGGTGACCCATTCGCCAGACGCATGGTCACGGCGAACCAATTCTACATCTTGCAGGGTCCCAAGCCCACGGAGGGCACCGGCCTTGATCTGTTGCAGGTCCGCGATGCGACCAAGCTGGGCGACCAGCTCCTCACCGCGATCCATACTTCCCATCAACAAACGGCTCTGACGCGATTCTTCAAATTGCACGATATTCCTAGGCTGAAACCGCGCGGAAAATGGCACAAGCACCCTCACAAAACCAGGCGGAGTGCGCGGTGAGCGGTGAGCGGTGAGCAGTTGTCGACAATACGGTCGCTATGATTGGTTCGCAGGCCATTGGCCTTCATTGCGATTTGTATCCAAAGGCCAGGCTGGAGCGTGGTGGACCAAATCACAAAGACAACCCGAAACCCGACAACCTGAAACCTGAAACCTGATAGCGGCCGAAGGCCGCTTACTGGAACGTCACACAACGGTCCAGATAGCGCACTCCATTGGGGCCCATATCGCTGGCATCGGTTTTATAGACGTAGCCAGAATCCGTGCTCGTTTCACCTTTGCGATACAAAATATCGTAGGTGCCGGGCATCAAGCGCGTCGCGTCGTTGCGATACATGCCCGTTGAATACCAATAAAATGAAGACATTAAGTGACGAACATCTGTGTCTCTGGCCACGGCGTAGATCAAATGGGTCGTACCGTCAGCGCCTGTGGCCGGGAAAGCAGCCCCGTCCAACGTGATATTCATCATCAACGGCGAGTCGGGGATATTGATGGAGAGGCTTCCGCCCGCGAACACAACGTCTTTGGCAAGATAGCGTACTCCATTGGGGCCCATATCGCTGGCATCCGTTTTGTACACGTAGCCCGAATCGGTGCTCGTTTCGCCTTTGCGATAAAGAATATCGTAGGTGCCCGGCATCAAGCGCGTCGCATCATCACGATACATCCCGGTCGAATACCAATAAAACGTCGAGATCAGATGCCGCACGCCGGTGTCTTTGGCCACGGCATAGACCAGGTGAGTTGTTCCATCGGGCCCCGTGGCAGGCATTGGGCCGCCATCAAGGGTGAGGTTCACGGTCAACGGAGCGTCCGGAATATTGATGGCAAGGTTTCCGCCGGTGAACACGATGTCTTTGGCAAGGTATCGAACGCCATTAGGACCCATGTCG
>JBFFMO010000733.1:0-3062 GCA_041554035.1 Allomicrovenator sp.
CGAGACGTACCGAAAGCGGCTTGTCGATTGGGTTCATGAGAGCCAGGTGGACGCGATTGGCGTGCTGGGCCTGGACGGCATCTACACCGACGGCGAATTGGACCGAAAACGAACGCAGGTCTACGTGTCGAACGACTACGTTTTGGATGTGTGTAAAGAGTCCGAACAGTTGCTGCCGATTTGTTCGGTGAACCCGAGTCGAAAAGACGCGCTTGATGAGCTTACACGGGTGGTTGAAGCGGGTTCGGTCGCCATCAAGTGGTTGCCCAATAGCCAGGATTTTGACCCGGCGAATCCGGATTTCAAGCCGTTTTATCAACGGATGAAGGAGCTTGAGGTTCCGCTGCTGACCCATACTTCCTTTGAGCACACGATTCCGCCGGTGAATCAGCTTTGGGGCAAACCCGAACGCTTGAGCCTCCCCTTAGATTGCGGTGTGACTGTTATCGCGGCGCATTGTGCGGGCGCGGGCACGGCTCATCTGGTGCGCGAAGATTATTACGAATGGGTGGCGATGTTGCCCAAGTATCCTCGGCTTTTTGGGGATATCTCGGCGATGGCTTCGTTGTCGCGGTTTCAATACCTCGCACGCGTGCTCGATAGCCCTGTGGCACGGGACCGAGTCGTGTTCGGAAGCGATTTCCCCGTCCCGGTTTCGCCGATGGTTTTCGCGCGCAAGATAGGATTGAAACGCGCACGGGAGCTGTCGCGCATCAAAAACCCGTTGCAGCAAAACTTAGAGACGATGCAGGCGATGGGAGTCGATGATGCCATCTTGCATCGCGCCCCTTCGATCTTGCGAATGTGAACGTGGTCGCTTGACACCACTCCATGAATTGACGGACGAAAACGGCCACTTTGGTTGAGGATAGGAATGGAACCCACACGTGAAGAACCCCTTGTCGTCGTTGGCGCTGGATTAGCCGGATCGCTGCTGTCGCTTGTGCTGGCGCGCCGCGGCTATCATGTCGATGTTTTTGAATATCGGTCGGACTCGCGCAAAGCCGGATTTACGGGTGGACGGTCGATCAATCTGGCGTTGTCCACACGAGGCCTCACGGCGCTGAATCGCGTCGGTCTTGGTGAGCGGATTTTGGAAGAGTGCATCCCGATGCACGGGCGCATGATTCATGACCTTGATGGCAACACGCACCTGCAGCCCTATGGCCGCACGGGGCAGTTCATCAACTCGGTGTCCCGCCAGACCTTGAACGAGGTGTTGATGGATGCAGCGGACGCTCATCCACACGTCGAGTTCCATTTCGACCAGAAATGTGTCGACATCGAGCTCAGCGACGGCTCGCCGACGTTTGAGGACCGTAATTCCGGTGAAAAAAAGCAGATTAAAACACGGTTCTTGTTTGGTGCGGACGGCGCCTATTCATCGGTGCGTCAGCAATTGATGAAGTCGGGCCGGTTTAATTACAGCCAAGATTATTTGTCGCACGGTTATAAGGAGCTCTCGATTCCGCCTGCGGCCGATGGTGGTTGGCGAATGGATAAGAACGCCCTTCATATCTGGCCGCGACACGATTTCATGTTGATCGCGTTGCCCAATTTGGATGGCAGCTTCACCGTGACGCTCTTTTTGGCGTGGGAAGGTGAGTACAGCTTTGCAAACCTGACAGACGAACACACGGTCACAGATTTTTTCCATGAACATTTTGCGGACGCGCTCAGCCTGATGCCGACGCTGGTCGAGGACTTCTTTGCGAACCCTGCCGGAAACCTGGTGACCGTGAAGTGCGAGCCTTATCATCATACCGATCAGGTCCTGCTGGTGGGCGATGCGGCACATGCGGTCGTGCCGTTTTATGGCCAGGGAATGAACGCATCGTTTGAGGACTGCACGATTCTGGACGATTTGATCGAAGCATATGTAGGCGGAGCGGCAGACCCAAGCCATGCTCCGAATTGGGGCCGGCTGGCAGCGGAGTTTTCGGAGACGAGAAAAGCCGATGCCGACGCCATCGCGGACTTGGCGGTCTATAATTTCTTGGAGATGCGCTCGAAAGTCGCCGACCCGATGTTCTTGCTCAAAAAGAAGGTCGACCGCAGGCTCGCCGAGACGTTCCCAAGCAAATGGATGCCTCTTTATTCGATGGTGACGTTTTCGAATATGCCTTACTCCGAAGCCAAAGCTCGGGCGGAAGACCAAGACCGCAAGCTGAAGTGGGGCCTCTTGGGTGCGGCCGCTGGTGGCGCGTTGGGGCTGGGCTATTTATTGAGTCGGCGCCGATAAGCGCACCTTTCAGATGAGTGACGCATCCTGATGCAGCGTCCTTTTTTTTCGAGAATTTGATGGCTATCGACTTTATGCAGCGCATTGATGCGCTGCGCGAAAAACACCTGAACGATGTGATGGACCTGCTGGACCGGACCGTCGGCGAGGTTTCTCCTGCCGGATCGTCATTGGTGGAGATGACGCGTTATCACTTGTCGACGGGCGGAAAGCGGCTTCGGGCTTTGTTGCCCTTGGCGACGGCCGAAGCTCTTGGTGTCGATGCTGCCAAGTTGGTGCCTTTTGCTGCGTCTTGCGAGATTTTGCACAACGCGACGTTGGTGCACGACGATTTGCAGGATGGTGACACGGTTCGTCGCGGCCTGCCTACGATTTGGGCCAAATTTGGGGATGCGCGCGCGATTAATCTTGGCGACGCGATGCTCTATTACACTTTAGCGCTGTCGCGGAAGCTCGAGGGCACCGCAGAACAGCGAGAACGCCTTAACGACCGAATTGTCCGTGAGACGATTCGCGTGATCGACGGCCAGGAACGCGAGTTCCTGCTCCAGACCATGGAGCGACCGAGCGAATCGGATTATTTTGTCATGGTGGAAGGCAAAACGAGTGGTCTATTCGCGCTTCCTGTGGCTGGTGCAGCCTTATTCTGCGGTGCATCGACCGAGGTCGTAGAAGCGTTGGAACGGGCCACCGGGCATCTGGGCGTCTTGTTTCAGATTCAGGACGATGTCTTGGATCTTTATGGCGATAAGGGCCGAGATAAAAAGGGCTCGGATGTTGGCGAAGGCAAGATATCGATCTTGGTCGTACATGCCTTAGC